>DCJB01000016.1:0-11719 GCA_002317325.1 Bacteroidales bacterium UBA1711 | reverse complement strand
GCGTCGGTGAGGGCGCTGAGCTCGGTGTGGTCGGAGAGGGTGTCGCCGTACATCACACCGGGACGCATGACCTCTTCGGGGATGAGGCCGAAGTGCTTCATGCCGTAGAGCACGTCATAGAACGAGCCGCCTTGGCTGAAGCTGACATCGCCGCTGGTGCGGATGGCGGCCATGGCGCGGTCGTTGTAGGTGTTCTCGACTATGTACATCTCGCTGAAGTCGTAGGAGCCTTTGTTCATGCGGAGGAGTTCGGCCTCAATGAAGCCTAAGCCGCTGTAGCACCAGCAGGTGCCGGCACGGTGCTGGTCCTGGATGTGGGTGATGGGCAGCTCTTTCACGACGGTGAATTTGTAGCCTTCGTCTTCTTTCTGCTCCTGGGCCTTGGGTTCTTGGGCAAGAACGGTGGCGCAGCAGAGGGCTGCGGCCAAGATTGCGAATACTTTCTTCATGTAGTTTTGTTGTTATTGATTAATATTGATTGAGTTGCTGCACGGATTGAATTGCTGCGCGGGTGAGTGGCTATTGCTCGGGGGCGAACATGGGGTCCCAAGCGGGAAGCATGACGGGTTTTTGGTTGAGCAGGTCGCGTATGTTGGCGGGTATGTATTTCTCTTCAAGCACCACGCGGAACATATACTCGTTGAACCAGGCGTTGGTCATGATGAGGAAGCCTTGGTAGCCGTAGCTGCTGCCCCAGCTGTTCTCCACCATCCACTTGAGGGGTTTGCCCTCTTTGTCGAGGTCAACGGCGCACAGGGTCATGGCGTGGCTGCTGCCGCTGGCAAAGGAGGCGACGCGCTGCTTCTTGTCCATGCCAAAGGTGGTGCCGAGGAGCGACTCATAGTCGTAGTTGTTCATGTCCATGAAGCCTTTCTCGCGGTCGAGGAACTTGGCCACGTCGCAGGAGAAGTACATCATGGTGCTGTCTTTGATGGAGGCTATGCACATGGGGGCTATCTCTTCCATGGGGAGATTGAGGTAGCGCCAGTTCTGACCGTCATACACATGACGGTCGTATTGGATTTCATAGACTTTGTAGTACTCGCGGGTGGGGTCGTTCATGACCATGTAGTACTGGGTGAAGTCCTGCTTGGCGAATTTCTCGTAGAAGGACATGGGGGTGTAGGTCTCGGTGGAGACGGTCTCTCCTTTGGCGTTTTTCTGCTCCCACACAAACTCGGCGGGGGGCTCGCCGAAGGTCAGCGCCAGCATACGATAGACTACGGCCAGCATTTCGGTCTTGCGGCCGTTGAGCTGCTGGGGGGTCACGCCTTTGCGGGCGGCCATGTCGCGCAGTTCGAGGCCGTCTTCACGCAGCTTGAGGGCTATGAGGTTGCTGATGGAGCTGGTGTTGTTTGTGTTGAACGTCTCGGGCATAGCCTCTTTGGGGACGATTCCGTATTTGGTGATGAGGTTGGCCACGCCGGTGAACTGGCCGCCGTCGCCTAAGGGGTTTTTGAACAGCCAGGTCACTTCTTGGCTCTCGATGGGCTGTTTGTAGGTGTCGATGATTGCCTGGAGGAAGAGGTTCGCCTTTTCAAGCTGGTCGTAGAAGAAGGTGTAGGCCTGCGAGAACTGAAAGTCGGCTGGCAGGTGGTGCTGGCGGATGGCCTTGCTGCGCAGCACATTCATGCCTGTGAACATCCAGCAGCGCCCCGACGATTTTTGGTCGGTGACGGCCTTGCTCTCCACCCGGTTGGAGAAATGGGAGTTGAAGGCGGTAGCGTTCTCGTGGTTGAGGGCCAGCTTGGCGGGACTGTTGGATACGAGGATGTTGCGGAGGGCCTTGTCGGAGGCCGAGCCGGTGTAGCCTTTCTTTATTTGCACCATCATGTCTGAGGTTATTCCGCCCGTCGGGGCAGGGGAGGCGGCGTTTTTCTTTTGTGCCTGGACCGGCAGGGCAATACATAGCGCCGCAGCGGTCAGAATGAGTAGTTTCTTCATGGGTGAGGGTGTTTTATAAATTGTCACTTGCTGTTGTCTGTGGTGTCGGAAGCCTTCATTCGTCTGTGGCGTTCAGTGCCTCCACGATGGCCGCCTCTATCTCCTCGCCCCGCAGGTCGCGGGCCAAGATGGTTCCGTCGCGGCCGATGAGCAGGATTGTGGGCACGCCCGTGATTGAATAGACCTTGGCCGCATCGCCCGACTTATCGACTATCTGCGGATAGGTTATCCCCAGCTGGTTGATGGCAAGCCGCAGCCGCTCGTCGTCGTCCCACACATCGATGCCTACCACGTTCACCCCTTTGTCCTTGTAGTCCTCATGGATACGGATGAGGTTGTCGGCTATCTCCTGTCGGCAGGGCATGCACCCCGACGACCAGAAATCGACGAGAGTCAGCTCTCCCTTCTTCACGAATGAGCTGAGGCGGACTGCCCGCCCGAGGGCGGAGGCGAAGTTGACTCCCGACACATCGACGTAGCGGTGTCCCGGCGAAGTCTTTATCAGGTAAAACATTTGGGCGCGCGCCATCCGCAGCGGCAGATAGTTGGCAACTGCCGGACTGCTGTGTCGCAGCAGGTTGTCGAGGCTGTCGTACTCAATGGCGCCAATTTCTGCAATCCGGGTGAGGGCGTAGGCCCCGAGGGTGTTGGTCGTGTTCTCCAAATACAGGCGTTTCGAGAGGGCCGCAATGTGGTCGATATAGCGGCGGTAGCACTGGTCGTACTGGTGCTGTAGCGATGCCAGTTCTTCGTCGCTGCCGGCCGTCTCGGTGTGGTTGAGCAGCGAGTCGATGGATTGGGTCAGCTGCTCGGTGCTTTTGTCGGCAAGGTAGGCCTGCAGCCGCTCGTTTTTCGGAGTGCCGGAACGGCGGAGCGTCCACATATCGACTGCAACCTTACCTCTTTCCAGCACGATTTCTGCGGACAGGCTATTGGATTGGTTACCCATTCGCAGTTCGCCCATCATGGGGTGCGGAAGAAAACCCCGCATTCGGAAGGTGCCGTCCTTTACCACAGCCGAGTCTTTCAGGATACCGTCGTCGAGGGTCGTCAGATAGACCGTGGAACCGTCAAAATGACCTCCCGAGAATTGCCCGTTGACAACATATCGGAATCTTTCGCCGCACCCCGCAAACAGCAGGGTGGCGGCAAGTAGCGTGAGTATCAGTCTCATCCATTTCATACTGTCCAAAAAAGCATTTGCACAAAATGTGCTGCAAAGATACGCTTTTTTTCCGATTCCGACACACTTTTTTGAGAAGCAGGGAAGCCTTTCTTCGCGGCTCCCGCTCCAAGTGTGTGACGTCATTCTTGCACCCGTCGGTCTATGGGGTGAAAAAAATGAAATAAAACCCTCCGTTTCAAAAAAAATGTGTATCTTTGCACAATTTTATAGGGTAATAACCGACAATTAATTAGCACAAATATAGAACCATGTACACCGATACCTCCAAATTCATTGGCGAAGGCCTCACTTATGACGACGTGCTGCTCGTGCCGTCCTATTCCGAAATTCTCCCCTACCAAGTTTCCGTTGCCTCCCGCTTCACCCGCAACATCATGCTGAACACTCCGCTGGTCTCGGCTGCGATGGACACTGTCACCGAAGCCGCTATGGCTATCGGTATGGCTCAGGAAGGCGGTATCGGCGTGCTGCACAAGAATATGACTATTGAGCGTCAGGCCAACGAGGTACGCAAGGTCAAGCGGGCCGAGAACGGCATGATTATCGACCCCGTCACTATGACTAAGGAGGCCACCGTGGCCGACGCGCTCGGCGCCATGACGGAGTATGGTATCGGCGGCATTCCCATCGTTGACGAGAACCGCAAGCTCATCGGCATCGTCACCAACCGCGACCTCCGCTTCGAGCGCAACATGGAGCGCCCCGTGGCCGAGGTCATGACTTGCATGGAACATCTGATTACCGCCAAGCAGGGCACCACTTTCGCCCAGGCCACCGACATATTGCAGAACCACAAAATCGAGAAGCTCCCCGTCGTCAACGACGAGGGTCAGTTTGTGGGCCTCATCACCTACCGCGACATCATGAAGACCAAGGAACGCCCCCTGGCTTGCAAGGACGAGAACGGCCGCCTCCGCGTGGCCGCCGGCGTGGGTATCACCCCCGACATGATGGACCGCGTCGATGCGCTGGTCAAGGCCGGTGCCGACGCTATTGTCATTGACACCGCCCACGGCCACAGTATCAGGGTTGTGGAGGCCATCCGCTCCGTCAAGTCCAAGTATCCCGGTCTCGACGTGGTGGCGGGCAATATCGCCACCGGCGAGGCCGCCATCATGCTGGCCGAGGCCGGTGCGGACGCTATCAAGGTGGGCATCGGTCCCGGTAGCATCTGCTCAACCCGCATTGTGGCGGGCATCGGCGTGCCCCAGCTCACCGCCGTGTGTGAAGTGGCCGGCGCGCTCAAGCAGAAGGGCTACGACGTGCCTATCATCGCCGACGGCGGCATCCGCTACAGCGGCGACATTGTTAAGGCACTCGCCGCTGGCGCCAGCACGGTGATGATTGGCTCCCTCGTGGCCGGCACCGAGGAGGCCCCCGGCGAGACTATCATCTATGAGGGCCGCAAGTTCAAGTCTTACCGCGGCATGGGCTCGCTCGAAGCCATGCAGTGCGGCTCTAAGGACCGCTATTTCCAGGACAAGGAGACCGACGTGAAGAAGCTGGTGCCCGAGGGCGTTGTGGGACGTGTACCCTACAAGGGCACCCTCGGCGAAGTCCTCTTCCAGATGGTGGGCGGGCTGAAGGCCGGCATGGGCTACACGGGCTCGAAGGACATCGCAGACCTCCAGCAGGCCAAGTTCATTCGCATCACCGCCGCCGGCCGCACCGAAAGCCACCCCCACGACATCGCCATCACCCGCGAGGCTCCGAACTATTCCCGCCAATAATACACTGATACTCATACGTTAAAGCAATGATTAAAAGATTCTTCGCAACGCTCGTTCTCTCTGTTCTGCTCCTCTCGGCCAACGCTCAGCCGACGGGCGATTCCGTCATCTTTGAAATCGGTGGCAAGCCTTACTATAAGTCGCAGTTTATGAAGGATTTCCTCCTCTCTGTGGGCAAAGACCCCAAGGCTGCGCCCACCGCCTGCACCTACGAGAAACGCAAGGCGCTGGAGGACTATGCCAGCCTGTATGTCAACTTCCAGTGCAAACTGCTCGACGCCTACGCCCAGGGCTTGGACACCTTGCCCGACATCATACGCGAGCTGAGGGGCTACCGAAACGAGTTGGCCGCCCCCTACCTCATCGACTCCGCCACCTTGTCGGATTTGCTCCACGAAGCCTACGACCGCAACCATTATGTGCTGCACGCCGCCCACATCCTCGTCCCCTGCAAGGAGAGCGCGCTCCCCGAGGACTCGCTCAAGGCCTACCAGCACGCCATGGAGATTCTCGCCCGCGCCCAGGCCGGCGAGGACTTCTACACCCTCGCCCAAGAGGAAATGCGCGCCCAGCGGCTCACCTCTCGCGACCCCGAAATACGCAAGCGCGCCGAACAGGACAACCCCATGGAGGGCGACCTCGGCTGCTTCACTGTCTTCGACATGATTTACGCCTTCGAGTGCCAGGCCTACGCCATGCAGCCCGGCGAGATAGGCTGGGTTCGCACCAAGTACGGCTATCATGTTATTAAGCTCTTTGAGCGTATGCCCCACTACGGCAAACTGCAGCTCGCCCACATCTGGATTCCAGAGGGTCAGTTCGCCGAAAACCGTATCAAGATGGCTCGCAAACAGATTGCCGATGGCGAGGACTTCGCCATGGTGGCCAAGAACTACAGCGGCGACCGCCAAACCAGCACCGCCGGCGGCGTGATGCCCGAGCTGGCCCCCAACCAGCTGCCTTACGCCTATATCGACGTGGTGTCTAAGGGTCTGAAAGTCGGCGAAGTGTCTGAGCCGTTCCACACACGTTTCGGCTGGCACATTGTCAAACTCCTCAGCAAGGAGGAAATGCCCAGTTTCGAGACGCTGGCACCGCAATACAAGTCCCGCATGACACGGGGCGAAAGAGCCGCCAAACCCAAGAATATCTTCATCGAGCAGTGCAAGAAGAAGTACAGCTTCGTCGATTACACCACGGTCCGTGAAACCAAAAGCACCGTCGTACGCGCCTCGAAAAAGTCGAAGAAGAAAAAGGACGCGCCCTACCTCGCTTCCCTTCAGGCTGTCCGCGCGCTGGTGACGGACTCGGTCTTCTCCGCCATCTTCAGCTGCGACACCGCCTCTATCACCGACTTGCGCCCCCTCTTCAAGATTGGCGACCAAGAATATGACTCCCGCGACTTCGCGCAGTACCTCCTCAAGAACAAGCACGTCTCCCAGCTCTGCGATTTGGACATCTACGTCCAAAACCGTTACCACGAGTTTATTGACGCTATGGTTTTCAACTACGCCGACGGCCGATTGGAGAAGGACAACCCCGAGTTCGGCGAACTGGTGGAAGAGTACCTCCACGGCTTGATGATTTTCACTTACAACGACCGCATGGTCTGGGGCAGGGCCGTCAAGGACAGCGTCGGATTCAGCCAGTTCTGCGATATGGCCATGGTTGCCAAAGGGAACTCTTCCGATCCCGCCGATTCGGTCTATTTCTGGAAAGAGCGGGCCGACCTGACCCTCTTCACCATCGCCGACAGCCTCTGCCTGGCACCCGAAAAGGCCGCCAAACTGGTGGAGAAGGCCCTCGCCAAGGGCGTGAATGTCTCCGATATTCAGAACCGCCTCGCAGCAAAAATCAACAAGAAGAAATGCGACTCGCAGGAACCCGTCTCTTCCGAAGTCCAGCTGGTGGAGAAAGGTCGGCAGAAAGTCCTCGACGCCAACGAGTGGCGCAAAGGGGTCTTCGTCCGCCCTGCTGCAAAGGGCTACCAGATCTTAGTCGTCAGCAGAATCCTTGAGCCCGAACTCAAGACCAAGGAGGAGGCGCGCGGATTCTACCTCAACGACTACCAGAACTTCCTCGAGCAGCAGAACAACGCTGCCCTCCGTGCGAAATACGGCGTGAAAGTCCATCAGGACGTGATAGACGAAATCACTTACTAATCCCGAACTATCCCCACGATACATGATGAAGAAAGTCACTCTGCTCGCAGCCGTTCTGCTGCTCCTCGGGCTGCCGTTGTCTGCCCAGGAGCATCAGGTGGTTGACGGCATTGTCGCCGTCGTCGGGCAAACCATCATCAAGAAGTCCGACATCGAACAAGCCTACTCCCAAATCCGTCTCCGCCAGGGCGTTCAGAATGCCGAGGCGGAACGCTGCAACTTGTTGGAGAGTATGCTCATCAACAAGCTCCTCGTCCACAAGGGCATGGTTGATAGCGTCGAGGTCACGGACTCGCAAGTGGAAGAGGAGGTGCAGAGCCGCCTCCAGCGGGCCGTCCAGCAGGCCGGAGGCAAGGAGAAGCTCCGCGAGACCTACGGATACAGCTACGAAGAGATGCACGACCAGTATTTCGACATTCTCCACGACTATATGCTCGGGCAGCGGGTGGAGAACGAACTGACGGGCAACATCACCGTCACCCCCGCCGAGGTACAGGAGTACTTTGCCACTTATAGCCCCGACAGTCTGCCGACGATACCCACCCAATACGAGGTCGCGGAGATTGTCATCGAACCCTCTGTTTCAGATGAGGAGCGGGAGCGTGTGCGAGGCGAACTGGCCGAGCTCCGCGAGCGTATCATCAAGGGCGAAAAGTTCAGCCTGCTGGCCAAGCTCTACTCCCAAGACCCGGGGTCCGCATCAAAGGGCGGAGAACTGGGGTTCTTCGGACGGGGCGACATGGTGGCCGAGTTCGAGGCTGCCGCCTTCCAGTTGAAGCCTGGCGAGGTCTCTCCCATCGTGGAGACGCAGTTCGGCTTCCACATCCTCCAGCTGATTGAGCGGCGGGGGAACACTATCAACGTCCGCCACATCCTTCTCCAGCCCAAAATCTCATCCGGCGACTTGCTCCGCGCCCGCATTACCCTCGACAGTTTGGCACAGGAGATACGCCAAGGGCGTATCACATTTGAAGAGGCGGCGCTGAAGTATTCCGACGGAACCAGCAAGAGCCAGGGCGGCGTGGTGACGAACCCGCTTATGAGAAGCCCCCGATTCGACAAGGAGACTTTCATCCAGCTCTATCCCGGCATCGGTATCACCGCCATGGAGGAGGGCGAAATATCGAATGCCACCCCCATCACCACCTTGGAGAACAAGAGCGCCTATTGCCTCATTAAGGTCAATAAGGTTATCCCCGAACACAAGACCAATCTCAACGATGACTACGACCGCATTCAGGAAGCGGCGCTTCAGAATGCCAAGACGAAGAAACTCGTCTCGTGGTGCAACCGAATGGTGAGGACTACCTACATCCGTATCGCAGACGAATACAAGGACTGCCCCAACTTCCAGGTCAACTGGCCCCGATAGGTGGTGTTTCATACCCCGACTGCATTGCCATACGCAAAACTGATTCACTATGACCGACAGCGAACAACTACAGAGATTTGTACAACAATACCACGATTTGAAAGAGGAGATGGGCAAGGTCATCGTGGGACAGGACAAGGTGGTGGACAGCCTCCTGCTCTCAGTTTTCACGGGGGGGCACTGCTTGTTGGTGGGCGTTCCCGGACTTGCCAAGACCCTCATGGTCAACACGCTCTCCCAGACCTTGGGATTGTCGTTCAACCGCATTCAGTTCACCCCCGATTTGATGCCGTCCGACATCACCGGCGCGGAGATTCTGGACGAGAACCGAAAGTTCCAGTTTATCAAGGGACCGCTGTTTGCCAATATCGTGCTTGCAGACGAAATCAACCGAACCCCTCCCAAGACCCAGGCTGCCCTGTTGGAGGCTATGCAGGAGAGGTCCGTCACCGTGGCGGGCAAATGCTATCCATTGGCTGCACCCTTCTTTGTCCTCGCCACTCAGAACCCCATCGAGCAGGAAGGCACCTATCCGTTGCCCGAGGCTCAGTTGGACCGCTTTATGCTGAATATCCGGCTGGACTATCCCTCTTTCGATGAGGAGGTGGATATAGTGAAGGGCACCACCATCGACAGCACCAGTCAGGTCGGCACCGTCCTCTCCGCTGAAGACATCATGGCCATCCAGCGCGTGATTCGTCGTATGCCTGTCACCGACAACGTATGCAGATACGCCGTCGGTCTCTCCGCTTCCACTCGTCCCGACGTGTTGTCGGGGCAGTCCTACCGTTCCGGCAAGGCCTCGCACAACGGAGTCGCGCTCGCCTCTAAGTACCTCTCTTGGGGGGCTGGACCTCGTGCCTCGCAATACTTGGTGATGGGCGCCAAAACCCATGCCGCTATGGTTGGAAAGTTTTCGCCCGACATCGAGGACGTGAAAGCCGTCGCCATTGAGGTGCTGCGCCACCGCATAGTGCGGAACTATTACGCCGAAGCCGAAGGCATCACCACAGAGCAGATTGTGCAAGAACTTATCGAAGCATGAAGTGCAGAATCATACTCTCTTTCCTCTTGCTGGCGGCATTCGGGCTTGCCGCACAGACTTCGGGTCTCTACATACCCTCCGATAAGCCCCTGCGGCCAAAGGAACTCGAACAGGCATTTGTAAACCCCGAGGTTTTCTGTATGCTCCTCCACTTCGACGGGCAGGACAGCACCTATCGGGAGGCAGACCTGAACCTGTTGGACTCCGCCTATCGGATTGCCTTCGGCAAGGAGTCCCCCAAGCTATACACCATGTCGGTTGAAGCGTATGGCGATGCCGGCAACGAGCGGCTCATGGCGTCCCGTATCGAATCCGTTTGCCGCTATTTTACCCTCCGCGGGCATGAGAAGGTCCCCGTGCGTTACGCCTACAACCCCATCCATTGCAACTGCAACGGCGATACGGTCGAACTCATTCGTTTTGAGGTGCCGTTGGACAAGCAGGTCTATGACTGTGCCCAACTCCCCGACAGCCGCAAGATACTGAATAAGGTCATTCCCCTTGAGGGCACAGTTTTGGTGACTTTCCGCAACAACCCCGTCGAGTGTATCGGTGATAACAACGGGTGCTACATTCCGCAGCAGGACAGCAATATCCGTTCCTACTACACGCAGGTATTCCTGCCCAAGGGGTGCGTTTATGCCGTGCGGAACACCAAAGCCGAATGCCCCCCACCGTTGGAGATTTCTATTGAGGAACACCTTGACCCCGTTCAGATGGTCGAGAAATACGCCCTCGTCCCTCATCGCAAGAACATCATCCTTCCCGTCGGCTACATCGTTCTCCGCTCCAATTATGCGAAGAAGGTGGGAGACTGCAAAATCAAGCAGCCCGACTCAATCTTCGTCCGCTTCCCCGTCACCCAGGAACAGATTGACTCCAAACTGAGGGTGTTCGCCAAAGGCATGGGAAGCCGGGGAATCGAGTACCGATCGCTCCCCACCCGGAAGGTGAAGGGCGGCGCCGTGCTGATGATACAGGCTGCCATCAACCCCACCCAGTTCGACACGCTCTATCTTGCCAAACGCGTCAAGATGGAAGAACTTGGCGACTATCTCTATGAGGTGGACTCTCCGTCGGAGCAGGGCGCTGTCACCATCATGGAGGGGAAGGAGGAACACTTCTTCAAGGCGTTCCGAATCAACCGCAAGGGCGAATACGAATATAAATCATCATTCCGAGATATGCTCCGCATCGTTGAGGATGAAGAAGAGACACCTTCTACTTCGGCCGAGAAGTCATTCCAAAACGACGGCGACGAAGATATAGAATAATCATGGCCTACCTACAGACTGATGTGACGAAAGTCACCACACACGTTCTCCAGCGCATGAAGCAGAACGGAGAAAAGATTGCTATGCTCACCGCCTACGACTACTCTATGGCGCAACTCCTCGACGCAACGAAGATTGACGTGGTATTGGTTGGCGACTCTGCGGCCAATGTCATGGAAGGATACGACACGACCCTCCCCATCACTCTTGATGAAATGATTGTCTATGCCTCGTCGGTGAAGCGGGCAATCAAACGTGCCCTTGTGGTGGTGGATATGCCCTTCGGAACCTATCAGGGGAACAGCAAGCTGGCCCTCGCCTCGGCCATCCGAATCATGAAGGAGACGGGAGCCGATGCCGTGAAGTTGGAGGGCGGCGAGGAGGTGATGGAGTCTATCTGCCGCATTCTTACGGCTGGCATTCCCGTGATGGGCCATCTTGGTCTCACCCCCCAAAGCATTAACAAATTCGGCACCTACGCCGTCCGTGCCACCCAGGAGGAAGAGGCCTCTCGGCTGCTCCATGATGCCCACCTCCTCGAAAAGGCGGGCTGCTTCTCTCTTGTCCTCGAAAAGATTCCAGCCAAACTGGCCGCCACCGTAACGCAGGAGATCCGCATTCCCACCATAGGCATAGGAGCCGGCAGCGGCACCGACGGGCAGGTCCTTGTGCTGCAGGATATGCTCGGTATCACGCAGCAGTTCAAACCCCGCTACCTCCGCACCTACGGCACTTTTGGCGAGGACATCAGCAACGCTGTCCGTCAGTACATAGCCGATGTCAAAAGCCGAGACTTCCCCAACGAAAAGGAACAGTACTAATCTTCAGCGGCGCTTGATGATAAAGGTGTAAGTCTGATTCTCAGTGTTCTGCGTTCCGCTTCCCAAGCCATCCACCCCGCAAGGAGACCTGCGAGCGGTGGATGGCGTTATCCCACCAAGTATTGGTCGATGTTGCGGGTGGAGTGGTCGAAGCTGATGCCGATGCGGATGAGCTGCTGGCCGTC
>DCJB01000092.1:65253-67934 GCA_002317325.1 Bacteroidales bacterium UBA1711 | reverse complement strand
TGAAGTTGCGGCGGACGAGGTGGACTCTGGGACTTTGGGCGATGTCTTGGGGCAGTATGCCGATTCTGCCTTGGGGTAGGTCGAGTTGGATGAGTCGGAAGAGGCCGCTCCAGTAGGTGGGCACTTCACCCGAGGAGCAGCGGAAGTCCATCCCGCAGAGCGGGAACAAAGTGTCGGCGTCGACATAGCTGTTGTGAACCAACTGGCTGCAATAGCGACCGCTGTCGCTGAGGTTGAAGGTCATGTTGTACTTCCGTCCGACTTGGGCTTTGGCTTTGGCAATGAAGGTGGCGGCGCCTGTGGTGTCGTTGAGCCGGTAGAGGTCGAGACGGGGGTGGCTGCCGTCTTTGAGGGTGAAGGTCTTCAAGAGGGTGTCTAAGGGGTGGCGGTCAACACCGTGCGCTATGGTGGCGTCTATGATGTGGAGGCTGTCCCCAGCCCTCTCTATGATAGCGATGTGGACATATAGCGCCTCTCCTGTGTCGCGGCTGATATTGGTCACGGCATGAGTGCTGTCGAAGTCGTAGTCAAGCGGCAGCGCGACAAGCAGCAGGTCTCCGTTTTGAACCTCGAAAGATGAGGTCGTGTCGGACTGGGTGGGAGCCCCTTTGCACGCGGTAACGGCCGCAAGGCTCAGAAGACAAATCAGTTTCAAAAAATCTCTTTTCATATATTGGATAATTTGCTCGCGGGCTGTGAAGCACCGCTGATGGTGGGCGTTCGGAATTATGCGGTTATTTGTCGATAATGAGGCAGCCGCTGAGGCACCAGTGGGAGAAGCTGCCGGCTTGAGGCGCCCCTTGGGGGATGGCAACGGTGAGGGTGTGGCGGCCGGGTGTGAGGGTGGAGAGGTCGAAATAGACGGGCTGCGTGGCGGTGCCGGGACACCAGCCGCTGCGGGAGTAGTCGCTGCTGGAGGTGCCGTTCCAAAAGTTCCCGCTTACGGGATTCCACTCGCGGTAGCGTCCGCAGTCGCACCGCCAGGGCGTTACCGAGAACGCCGGCGTGCCGTCGATGAGTATCGTGTTGGCTTTGGGATTGAACTCGTCACCACCGTCCCACCCGCCGTGGCCTGTGGTGATATAGCGGAGGCGGACCTGCTTTGCCTCCAGCGGAATGTCGAAGGCGACAGTGAGACTGTCGGTGTCGAAAAACTTTCCGTAGTTCTGCCCCGCCATTTCCAGCACGTTGCAGGTGTTGAAGAGCGGAAGGACCGCAGACTTCTCCGCCTCGTCAATCTCCCAAACATAGTCGCCGGGGTAGGACTTCAGGTCAACGGTGACGAGGTGCCCGCCGCCGTCGTAGTTGCCAATCCAAATGCCTATCCACACCTCGCCCTGCAGCCGCGAGGCGAGGTCGGTCACTTCCTGTTTGAAGTAGTTCTCGCTCTCCCATTCCAGCCCCTCCATCTTCACCCGGTCGTTGAAGTGGCTCACGCCGAAGGAGGTGAAGAACCGAACCAGTTCTACCGGGGGCTGAAAGATGTCGCCTTCAGCCCGTATGCCCTGATAGCGGTCGCCCTTGCGGTCGGTGAAGAGCGGCAGCGAGTCGGGGTGCTCGTTCATTCCGCGGAGGAATGCGGGCGCCGCTCCCGGCTGGCAGCCGAGGACGAAGAGGCTGCCCGTGCGGTCGTATGCGTCGCCGTTGGAACGCTGGTGAATCTCGACAAAGGTCTGATAGTGGGAGGGGAGGTGGGGCAGGCTGATGCGTTTGAGGGCCAGTGTGCCTCCAGCGAAATGCAGCACGCTGTCGAAGGGGGTGCCACTGCCTCCGTCGGTGAGGTGGCTGTTCTCCTTGCCCCAGCAGAGCTGCACGTTGTCGAAAATGCGGGTGGAGAGGACGGTGTGCTGCCGCTTGATGGCGGCAAGCTGCTTGGAGCTGACCCGGGCCGCCCCCTCAAAACTGACGGCGGACGCCGTCCGGCGGCCGGTGCGGCAGAGTTCGAGGCGGCACTGTCCGTTGCGCCAATAGCTGACTAACAGCCCGCCTAAGCGGCCGTAGTAGGGGATGGGGGAGACCTCCTGCGCCTGAGGCAGGACATAGAACTCCAGCTTGTTGCTGTTGACCGAACAGGTGTAGCGGACGAGACCGTCAACCCGGGCGGTGTCGAAGGACAGGTCCTTGCGGCCGAATAGCGAGGCGGTGAGGTAGCAGTGGCTCTCGCTGCTGTCGAAGAGGGTGGTGAGGCAGTAGAGGCTGTCGGCGGCCACATCCACGACATACTCCTCGGTCGAGTAGCCGGGAATGAACCGCTGCCCCGCGGCAAGCGCCGCCCCCTCCTCGGTCACGCGAAACCGGGCGCCGTCGGTGGTCACGGTGGTGAATTGGGTGTCTATCCCCTCGCCGTAGTCGATGACGCGATAGACAAAGGTGTTGCTGCCTTTCTTGACTTTGGGCTGGGCCTGCAGGGCGGAGGGCGTACAGGTGGCTGCCATGAGCGGCAGGAGGCAGAGGAGCGGTAGTTTCTTCATGGCGCGAGGGAGTGGCTATTTTTGGAGCGGGATTTCTTTGTATTTGCTTTGGCGCTGCTTCCAGCGTTCCAGCGCATATTGGCGCATATCGGCGTGGTCGTCGCGCTCGTCCATTATCTCCAAGCCGAGGATGGTCTCAATGATGTCCTCGAGGGTGATGATGCCCTGAAAGCAGCCGTAGCGGTCGATGATGCCGGCTATCTGTTCCTT
>DCJB01000092.1:0-65059 GCA_002317325.1 Bacteroidales bacterium UBA1711 | reverse complement strand
TCGAGGAGCGTCATGCTCTCGGGTGCCACGGCGGAGACGGTTCGCGGGGTCATCACGTCTTCGGCCTTTATCTTGCGGAGGCGGATGACGTTTTGGATGATGGTGTTCTCGTCTTCGTCTATCACTTTCTCGTCCTCGGCCATATCGGCCATGGCGGCCACCTCTTCGCGACTTACCACGGTCTCTTCTTCTTCCTTGGGCGTGATGGTCTTGTGGAACTTATCCACTACCCACACGATGGGGAAGAGAACGATGATGAGGAGCCGGATGGTGTTGGCGGTGAATCCCATCAGGTGTTTCCACTGCGAGGTGCCGATGGTCTTGGGCAGGATTTCGGAGAAGATGAGGATGAGGATGGTGGTGATGGCCGACACTAACCCGAACCACTGGCTGCCGAAGAGCAGCGTGGCCTGCGCGCCCACGCCGGCAGCGCCGATGGTGTGGGAGATGGTGTTGAGCGAGAGGATGGCGGCAATGGGGCGGGTGTTGTCGGTCTTGTATTGCTTGAACCGGGCGGCGGGCTTGTAGCCCTCGTCTTCGCGCATGGTGATGTAGGAGAGCGGGGTGGACATGAGCACGGCTTCCAGTATTGAGCAGAGGAACGAGACTGAGAGCGCGCCGATGAGGTAGATGAGCAGGGTTGTCATGATATGCGGGTGGTGCTGTTTGTTAGGGGTTATTTCACAGTGATTTCGTCAATCATCAGCCAAGCAGGCTGGCCGGAGTTGGGATGCCACTCGGGCAGGTGGGCGCGGCTGCTCACCTTCAGCCGCAGGTACTTCACTTTTCGGGCCTTGGGAGCCTTTTTCTGTCCGAAGAGGTAGTGCATGGATACCCTGCGGGTCTGCTCTTTCTCGTCGGCAACGGGTCGGATGGGCTGTAGGTTCTGCCAGCGGGTGAAGGAACGGCCGTTTTTGGACCACTGCACCTGCACCTGAAGGGGCTGCAGCACCCAGTCGTTGGCGGCGTGGCAGAAACCGGCGGCAATCTCTTCGGGCTGCATGGGCTGGTCCAGCTCGATGGTCAGCACAATGCTGTCGCGGCCGTTCCAGCCGGCCCAGCCGTCGCTGTAGTTGCCCGCAATGCCTAAGCGGCCGTCGTACAGGTTGGCGGGGAAGTCGCGGGCGTATTTCTCATCAGGTGCCGCAGCGGGTTCTATCCCGGGACCGAAGGCCTCGGCGTTCACCCGGCAGACGTGGTTCGACACATCGTCCGCAGTCCCCCAGTCGGCCGGGGCGGGTGCGTCGAAGTAGTGGCCGCAGTAGGGCCACAGGTTGACGCTGTCGTTCCCTTCCGACGGCACCAGCACAAAGCGGAAGCGCTGCGCGCTGTCGCCGCTGATGGTGAACCGCTCTTGGGTGCCGGGACCGCAGGTGGCGGTGCCGAGTCCCGCTTGGCGGCTGTCGATGTTAAGCACATAATGGTCGGCGGGCACGAGGTCTTTAATGCGGCGGGCGGCGGTCATTACGCTGTCGTCGTAGCGCCGCAGCGAGAAGCCGATGGGACTTTCGCTGTCGGCGGTGCATATTCCCAATCGTTTTCCGCCCAATGCGAAGGAGGCCCAGTAGGCGCTGCGGTTGCCGCTTTCTTGCGGCACGGGGTGCAGTTCGCCGCACGCTTGAGCGGGCGGCAGGGCGAAGCGGCCGGGCCACCACGCCTCGCAGCGGTCGGGATAGGTCTCGTGCAGGTTGCCCCACCACTCGACTCCGCTGCAGCCGCTGTCTATGCCTAATTGTATGCCCAGCCTCGGCAGGGTGCGGAAACTGCCGCGGGGCAGCAGTTCGTAGGCCGTTTGGAGGCGGCCTTCGGCATCGGCCTCCACCGTCTCGCGCAGCAGCATGGTGCGGCCTTCGGGCGAGGTGAGCTCTATCAGCAGCCACGCCTCGAACATTCGGTCTGTCTCGCCGACGGGGGTGAGGCCGCAGTCAAGTGTCTTGACTGTGAGCTGGTCCAGCCCCTCCCAAGCACGGGCGCCCCGTCCGTCAGCGAGGTCGTTGAGCGTGGGCGGCCGCCACAGGTTCCACCGCAGGGGAGCGGCGAGCAGCTCTTGCCCGTGGTAGGTGTAGCTCGTGAGGTGTCCGTTGCGGGTGTCGATGTCTATGGAGAACACGTCCTCCACCCCGGCTCGGATGTGGTGGTTCTGCTTGTCGTTGCTCCACTCCAACGGGCCGGCAGACTCGGGGGCGGACACCGTGTCGGTAGGCGGGTCGAAGCCCCGCAACTCAAACACATCGTAGCTGTTCTCGGTGAAGGTCCACGAGGTGCTGTCCTCGTATGGTGAGGCGGGCTCATATTGGCGGCCCGTGAAGTTGAAGCGGATGAAGAACCGCTCGGCGGGGAGTGGTCTGAGGTCGGGCAGTCGGGGCGAGAGGCGGCAGGAGCGGCCGGGTTCGAGGCTCACCCGCAGACTGTCGCCATAGATGCTGTCGCGCAGCGTGGAGAAGACCACATAGCGGCAGAGGAACTCCGACGCATTGCGGAAGTCGAAGCCGTTGTGCAGCACAAAGGTCTGCTGCCCGCCGGGCAGGGCGGGCTGACGCACCTTCAGGTTGCGATAGACTTTCTGTACCTCGGCGGCGTGGGCATGGGGCGTGCGGTCGCTGGACACTATGCCGTTGGCGCAGAAGGCGTCGTCGTCGGGTACGCCGGGCAGGCTTCCGAGGTCGCCCCCCATCGCATACCAGCGTCCGTTGGGAGCCCCGCAGCCCGCGGGTGCGGGCAGGGGGAAACTCTGGTCGGCCCAGTCCCAAATGAAGCCGCCCTGTAGCGGGGGGTACTTGTCTATGGTGTCCCAATAGTCCTGCAGGCCGCCCATGCTGTTGCCCATGGCGTGGCAGTACTCTACCATGATGTAGGGCCGGCGGCGGCTGTTCTGCTGGTTCTCGGCGGGGTTGCAGGGGGCGGGCTTCTTGTCGGTGCGGAGAAATCGGTCGCCTAAGCCGCGCCACTGGCGGCAGTAGTCGGAGAGGTAGTCTGTGCCGGGATACATGATGCCTACCACGTCGGTGTTCCAGTTCAGCTCGGCCCGCTCGTAGGTGATGGGGCGGAAGGGGTCTTTGGCCTTCAGAAAGCGGTAGGTGCGCTCGGTGGCACAGCCGTTGCCGCACTCGTTGCCCAACGACCAGGCAATCACAGAGGGGTGGTTGCGGTCGCGCATGTACATGTTCCGCACGCGATAGAGCATCGGGTCTGCCCAGTCTTCGCTCTTGGCAAGGCTTTGGTCGCCATAGCCTTGGGCATGGCTCTCCACGTTGGCCTCGTCCCATACATACAGTCCGTAGCGGTCGCACAGCTCGTACCAGTACTCGTCGTCGGGATAGTGACTGGTGCGCACGGCGTTGATGTTCAAATACTTCATCAGCATGATGTCATACTCCATCTCCTCGCGGGTGATATAGTGGCCCCGCAGGGGGCTGTGCTCGTGGCGGTTCACCCCCTTGATGGTGATGGGGCGGCCGTTCACGCACAGCTGGCGGGTGGAGAGGGTGGTGTCGCCCGCCCGATACTCGACCATCTTCATGGCCACGTTGCGGAAGCCCACCTTGCCCCCGATTACCTCCACCGTGTTGCCCGAGGCATTCTTCAGCCTGACAATGAGCGTGTAGAGGTAGGGAGTCTCGGCAGTCCACGGCCGCACGGCGGGCACCGAACACTCGGCTGGGGTGAAGAATCCGAACCAGTCGGTCTGTGCCAGCACCCGCTGCCGCAGCAGAACGGGCCGCCCTTCGTGGTCCTGTAGTTCCATCTCCATCATCATGTTGTGCGTGAGTTCTTCCGACAGGTCCACCGTCAGGTCGAGGTGGCCTGTCCCCGTGGCCTCGTCAATGGTGGCGTCGGCACGGTAGTCGCTCATGAAGGTCCACGGCTTCGAGTAGAGGCACACATCGCGCGTGATGCCGCTCATCCGCCACATATCTTGGCACTCGAGATAACTGCCGTCGCAGAACCGCAGCACCTTCACCGCTAACCGGTTGTTGCCTACGTGGGCGTAGCGGGTGATGTCCCACTCCGCCGGGGTCTTCGAGTCCTCCGAGTAGCCCACCAAGATGCCGTTGACATAGAGGTACATGGCTGACTTCACCGCCCCGAACTTGATGAACACGCGGCGGCTGCGCCACGTCTCGGGCACCTGGAAGTCGTGCACATAACACCCCGTCGGGTTGTAGGCCGTGGGGGCGAAGGGCGGATTGGAGGGGAACTCGTTCCGCATATTGGTATAAACGGGCGTGCCGAAGGGCCGTCCGCGGCGGTCTATCTGCAGTTCTATGTTGCCCGGCACCTCTATGTCGTCCCACTCCGAAACATCGTAGCCGTTCTTGAAAAAGTCCTTGGGGCAGGCCTCGGGGTTCTCGGCCATCAGGATCTTCCACTTGCCGTTGAGGCTGCGGTAGAAGGGCGACTCTCGGTATCGAAGGTCGGCAATGGCGTTCTCGTTGGCGTAGGGAATGACGTTTGTATGAGGCTGCAACTTGTTGAGGCTGCACTCTCTTACATCGTTCCATGCCTCCTGTGCCGAGGCAGTGGAAAGACCTGCCGCCATCAGCAGCCAGGCCGAAAGGTAGTAGTATCTGAACCGTCTCATTGTTGTAAATTCGTTGCAAAAATACGAATAAAAAACGACATATCAGAAATCTTGCGTCCTTTCCCCGCCCCCTCGCATCCCTCTGTTATCTACTATCCTCGCTTTTCGCGAAAAAGGCGGCTCGGGTAAAATATGGATGCCGAAACTGCGTTATGGAGGCGTATGATAGGTTTAGTCATCAGAACAACGGGCAGCTGGTACCGTGTACTTCCGGCCGGGGAGCAGGGGTGTGCGCCCGCCCTGTCGGCGGAAGCGGCCGACTGCCGGCTGCGGGGCAACTACCGGCTGCGGGGCAACAAGCAGACCAACCCCGTGGCTGTGGGCGACTGGGTGGAGTATGAAATGCAGCCCGACGGCACTGGCGTCATCGCCGAGGTGCGCGACCGCCGCAACTACATTGTGCGTAAGGCCACTAAACTCAGCAAGCAGACCCACGTCATTGCCGCCAACATCGACCGCCTCTGCATCGTGGCCACGCTGGCCTTTCCCCGCACTTCCACGGGTTTCATCGACCGTCTGCTTGTGACGGCCGAGGCCTATCGCATCCCCGCCTGTGTCGTCTTTAACAAAACCGACCTCTGCCGCGGCGAGTTGCTCGAGGCGCAGACCCAAGCCCAGAGGCTCTACGAAGGGGCTGGCTATCCCGTCTTCGAGGTGTCGGCGCTCGACGGCGCGGGGCTGGACGACCTGCGGCGGGCCGTGGCGGGGCAGACGGTGCTTTTCAGCGGCCACTCGGGCGTGGGCAAGTCGGCCCTGCTCAACGCCCTTTCGCCCGGACTCAACCTCCGAGTGGGCGAGGTGAGCGACTGGAGCCTCAAGGGGCGCCACACCACCACCTTCGCCGAGATTTTCCCCATCCGGCTGCCCCTGCCGGGCGAAGAGTCTGTCACCTACCTCATTGACACGCCGGGCATCAAGGAGTTCGGCATGGTGGATTTCACCCCCGAGGAGCTCTCGCACTTCTACCCCGAGATGCGGGCGGTGCTGGGGGGCTGCCATTTTGCCAACTGCACCCACCGCCACGAACCCCGCTGCGCGGTGAAGGAGGCCGTGGAACGGGGCGACATAGCCGAGGAGCGCTACCGCAACTACCTCGGCATCTTCGACCAGATAGAGAGTGGCAACGCTGGCTGGTAGGCGGCTGCCAGGCGGGGCGGCACTGTATGCACCCGCTCGCGGTATCCGTTTTTTTGCAGTGCGTATATGGTTTGTCATGTGTGTGTTGGGTACTGTCTGCGAATCCTCGGGAGAAGTATTTGGCGACAGAATCCCATTTTTTCGGAAAATATGTGTACCTTTGCAGACTCAAAAGCCGTCAGTGCGTTGCCTTTGACGGACTTTTGATTGAACAAACACCCACTAACACCCATCCCTATGGAAAGAAAGATGATAAACCTCTGTCTCGCCCACATGAGCGAGGCCGGCATTGAAAAGAAGTATATTCAGAAGGCTTTTGACGACAACTATGTGGTGCCGCTCGGTCCGAATGTGAACCAGTTTGAGGCCGATTTGGAGAGGTTTGTCAACCGTATGCCGGGCAGTGGACAACGGCAGGAAAAAATGGTGGTGGCGCTCAGTGCCGGCACGGCGGCCGTCCACCTGTCGCTGATTGCGTGCGGTGTGCAGCCGGGCGATGAGGTGTGTGTCCAGTCGTTTACTTTCTGTGCCTCGTCGCACCCCATCGCCTATCTCGGTGCCAAGCCGATATTTATTGACTCCGAGCCGGGTTCGTGGAATATGGACCCCACCCTGCTGGAGGCGGCCATCAAGGACCGTATTGCCAAGACGGGCCGCGCCCCAAAGGCCATTGTTCCCGTTGCCCTCTATGGTATGCCTTACGATGTGGACCGCATCATGGAGATTGCTGACCGCTACGGCATACCCGTCATTGAAGATGCCGCCGAGGGCTTCGGCTCCTGCTGGAAAGGGCGCGTGCTGGGTACCTTCGGACGCTTCGGCGTGCTGAGTTTCAACGGCAACAAGATGATTACCACCAGCGGCGGCGGCGCACTGATTTGCTCCACCAAGGAGCAGAAGGATTCTATCATGTGGTACGCCACTCAGGCACGCGACGCCTACCCCTATTACCAGCATTCCGCCATCGGCTACAACTACCGCATGAGCAACGTTTGTGCCGGTATCGGCATCGGGCAAATGACGGTGGCCGACGACCATATTGCCCACCACAAGCATGTGCAGGAACTCTACGGCCGGCTGCTGAAGGATGTTCCCGGCGTGACTCTCCATGAGGCTCCCGCCCATCCCGACGACAAGGAGGGTCACAAGGCTTACGACTCAAACTTCTGGCTCTGCACCGTCACCCTCGACTCCGACCTTCGCATTCAGGGACAGGAGAATGCCTACAAGGAGGTGGAGAAAACCGCCGTGGGCGGCGCGGCAGGCGTTATCCGCATGGTCGATTCGCCCGTCACCGATTGCCAGCCCAACGACAATGTGGAGGCACTGCGCGTCTTCATGCTCCAACGCAAGGTGGAGGCCCGCCCTGTGTGGAAGCCCATGCACTGCCACCCCGTGTATAACGGCGGGGCTGCGGTCTCGGAGGGCGACGGCTTTGTGCTGAGGGAAGGTCCTAAGATGGCCGCCTATGTCAACGGCGTGAGCGAGGCGTTGTTCAAGCAGGGTGTCTGCATTCCCGCAGGTCCGTGTGTGAGCGACGATGATGTGCGCTACATTGTGGACTGCATTCGCGAAGCCATTGTCCGATAGTCTGATTCCTCCTTTCGCCCCGCTGCCGCACTTCGGACGCGCACCCCGCGCCCGGTTCGGAAGCGGGGCGATTTCTTTTTTGGCGGACGCGCAATATTCATGCTCCAGTGGCGTTAACTCCTGATGACTTTCTGCGTATGACCAGTGGACACTCAGCGGGGGCGGGTGCCAAGGGAAGGCTCGCAGGAGGCGTTGCGGCAGACTGCTGCCAAAATAACTGCATATTGAATAACCGATAATGAAACAATACCTCGATTTGCTGCAGCATGTGCTCGATGAAGGTGTGCCCAAGAGCGACCGCACGGGTACGGGCACCGTCAGCACTTTCGGCTATCAGATGAGGTTCCGCTTGGACGACGGATTCCCCCTCCTCACCACTAAGAAGCTGCATCTGCGCTCTATCATCTACGAGTTGCTCTGGTTTTTGCGGGGCGACACCAACGTCCGCTACCTCCATGATCACAAGGTGACGATTTGGGACGAGTGGGCCGACCCCGACGGCGAGCTGGGACCTATCTACGGGAGTCAGTGGCGCTCGTGGGGCTGTGCCGACGGCACCTCGGTGGACCAGATTAGCAACCTCATCCGCGACATCAAGACCAACCCCGACTCGCGGCGGCTCCTCGTCTCGGCTTGGAATGTGGGCCAACTCGACCAAATGCGCCTCCCGCCATGCCACATTCTGTTTCAGTTCTATGTGGCCGATGGGCGGCTGAGCTGCCAGCTCTACCAGCGGTCGGCCGACATCTTTCTCGGCGTGCCGTTCAATATCGCCTCCTACGCGCTCTTTACCATGATGATTGCCCAGGTGTGCGGACTTGGTTATGGCGACTTCGTACATACGCTCGGCGACGCCCACATCTACAACAACCACATCGAGCAGTGCCGGCTGCAGCTGACCCGCGACCCGCGGCCGCTGCCTGTCATGCACCTCAACCCCGAGAAAAAGAATATCTTCGACTTCGACTTCGACGACTTCCAACTGGAGGGCTACAACCCTCACCCCCACATCAAAGGGGCGGTGAGCGTTTGAGTAACTCCTCCCCTAATACACCACTGTACAATTGAATAATAACAACTATTGCATTATCATGGCGGGCGGCTTTGGAAGCCGCTTCTGGCCCATTTGCTCGCCCGAGAGACCCAAGCAGTTTTTAGACCTTTTGGGAAACGGACGCTCTATGCTCCAGTCCACCTTCAAACGTTTTGAGGCCATCTGCCCCCGCGAGAATATCTACATCGTCACCAACGAGCTATACTGCAACGGGGTGCGGGAGCAAATCAAAGGACTCCGACCCGAGCAGGTGCTGTGCGAACCCTCCCGTCGCAACACGGCGCCCTGTATCGCATACGCCGCCTCTATCATTGCAGCTGTCAATCCCGAGGCAAACATTGTCGTCTCCCCCTCCGACCACGCCGTCTTCAATGAGGAGCGGTTTGTGGCGGACATTGAGCAGGCCCTCGCCATTTCTGAGAAGAACGACTATATCGTCACTCTTGGCGTCCGCCCTACCAATCCAAACACCAAGTACGGATACATACAGTTTGCCGAAGAGGCGGCACTGCCCGGGATGGACAATTTCCACCGGGTGGTCACTTTCACCGAAAAGCCGCCTATCGAGGTGTCGCGCCAGTTCATCGCCTCGGGCGAGTTCTTCTGGAATGCCGGACTGTTTGTGTGGCGGCTCTCCACGCTCCGCAAGGCGTTTGAGACCTACCTCCCGGCCATCGGCCGCGACTTCTTCCAAATCACCGCCCGCACCAGTTCCGAAGAACTGGAACGCATCTTCTCGCAGTGCGAGACCATTTCGGTGGACTACGGCATTATGGAGAAGGCGGACAACGTGTTTGTGCAGGAGGCCTCGTTTGGCTGGTCCGATGTGGAGTCGTGGGATACACTCTACAACTCCTATCCGCACGACCCCGAGGGCAACGCCTTGGTCTCGGGCAAGGTCTTCGCCTACGATGTGAAGGACTCGGTGGTGCACCTGCCCGCGGGAATGAACGTGGTGCTGCAGGGACTGGACGGCTATGTGGTGGCCGGCGACTGCAAGACGCTGCTGGTGTGCCGCCGCAACCGCGAAGACCTCATTGTCAAGTTCGCCTCCGATGTGGAAATGGCCCACCTCTCGGCCGATGGCGAGTGAACCTATTTGATGGAAGAAAAGATAATATCAAGATAAAATATGAAACGTACCGAAATCAAACAACTCTTTGCCCCGAGTGTGGACGGCATGGTTGACTCCGACATCAATGTCAAGGGCTGGGTCCGCACCAAGCGAGGAAACAAGAACGTGGCCTTTATCGCACTGAACGACGGCTCCACTATCAACAATATCCAAGTGGTGCTCAACCCCGCAGATTTCGATGAGGACCTGCTGCGCCGCATCACGACGGGCGCCTGCCTCAGTGTCGATGGACGTTTGGTTAAGTCGCAGGGGGCGGGACAGTCGGTGGAGGTTCAGGCTTCCAGCATTGTGCTTTATGGCGAAGCCGACCCCGACAGCTATCCTTTGCAGAAGAAGGGCCATTCGATGGAGTTTTTGCGCGAGATAGGCCATCTGCGCCCCCGCACCAACACCTTTGGCGCTGTGTGCCGGCTGCGGCACAATATGGCTTACGCCATCCACAATTTCTTCCATGAGAGAGGGTTCTTCTATTTCCACACGCCCTTGATTACCGCCTCCGACTGCGAAGGCGCCGGCGAAATGTTCCAAGTGACCACCCTCGACCTCAAGAACCTGCCTCGTCGCGAGGACGGCTCTATCGACTACGACCAGGACTTCTTCGGCAAGCAGACCTCCCTGACGGTGAGCGGACAGCTTGAAGGCGAACTCGGCGCCACGGCGTTGGGCAAAATCTATACCTTCGGACCCACTTTCCGTGCAGAGAACAGCAACACGCCCCGTCACTTGGCCGAGTTCTGGATGGTTGAGCCGGAGATGGCTTTCTATGACCTCGACGACCTCACGGCCCTCGAAGAGGAGTTTATCAAATACTGCGTCCGCTGGGCCCTCGACCACTGCATGGACGACCTCCAGTTCCTCAACAATATGATTGACAAGGGACTCATTGAGCGTCTGAAGAGCGTGGTGGAGACTGACTTTGTCCGCCTGCCCTATACCGAGGGTATCCGCATTCTCGAAGAGGCGGTGAAGAACGGCGAGAAATTTGAGTTTCCCGTCTATTGGGGTGTTGACTTGGCCAGCGAGCACGAGCGCTACTTGGTGGAGGAACACTTCAAGCGTCCTGTCATCATGGTGGATTACCCCAAGGAGATTAAGGCATTCTACATGAAGCAGAACGAGGACGGCAAGACGGTGCAGGGCACCGATGTACTCTTCCCCAAGATTGGCGAGATAATAGGCGGCTCGGTGCGCGAGGAGAACTACGACAAGCTGATGACCCGCATCAACGAACTCGGTATCCCGATGAAGGATATGTGGTGGTATCTCGACACCCGCCGCTACGGCACCTGCCCCCACGGCGGCTTCGGCCTCGGTTTCGAGCGGCTGATGCTTTTCGTAACGGGCATGGCCAATATCCGCGATGTTATCCCATTCCCGCGCACACCCAAAACGGCCGAGTTCTAAGGCCGTCTTCCTCTCAGCCGCATGACGATGTCTGTGACGACCGATGAGACTTATATGCGCCGCTGCTTCCAGCTGGCTGCCAACGGACTCGGGCGAGTGCGTCCGAATCCGTTGGTGGGCTGTGTGGTGGTGTCGGGCGGACGGGTGGTGTCGGAGGGCTACCACAGGGTCTATGGCGGTTTCCATGCCGAGCGCAACGCACTGCTGGAAGCCCCTCGGGAGGCGTTGGCCGGAGCCACGCTCTACGTCAACCTCGAACCTTGCAGCCACCACGGACTCACTCCGCCGTGTGCCGACCTGATTGCGGAGTGCGGCATCGGGCGGGTGGTATGTTGCAACGACGACCCTAACCCGCTGGTTTCTGGCCGCGGATTTGAGCGGCTGCGGGCAGCCGGTGTCGAGGTGGTGCGGCACGTGCTGGAGGCAGAGGGACGGTGGCTCAACCGCCGTTTTTTTACCTTCATGGAGAAGCAGCGCCCCTACGTCATTCTCAAGTGGGCCGAGAGCGCTGACGGCTATATGAGTCCCGCCAGCGGTCAGCCGCCCACGGGAGCGGATGGCCGCCGATACTGGATCTCGGACGACTGCCAGACACAGATTTGCCACAAGTGGCGCACCGAGGAAGCCGCCATCTTGGTGGGTTCGCAGACCTTCATCGACGACCGCCCCCGGCTCAACGCCCGCCTGTGGAGCGGCAGCGACCCCCAGCCCGTGGTGCTGGACCGCCGCGGGCGGCTCGCCGATGTGCCGCCCCACTGGCTGCACCTGCATTGCGAGACATTGCGAGAGGTCATGCAGACGCTCTTCGACCGCAAGATTCAGTCGTTGATTGTGGAGGGGGGGCGGCAGATACTGGACGCATTCCTCGCTGAAGGCCTCTACGACGAAGTAAGGGTGTTTCGCAACCCCAGCACACGCTATGGAGGCGGACTCAAAGCCCCGGAGGCACCGATGAACGAAAAGCCCGTTTTCTATGTTTGACGACACCTATCGAACCATCGCCGGTCCATCGCAGGGACTCTACAAGGAGAAGGGGAGCAAGTTTCTCTCCTTCGCTTTCCCGGTGGCGACGACCGACGAGGTGAAGGAACACCTCGAAAGGCTCCGCAAGGAGTATTTCGATGCCCGCCACCACTGCTATGCCTATATCCTCGGTCCCACGAAGGAGGCTTATCGGGCAAACGACGACGGCGAGCCCTCGGGTACGGGCGGCCGCCCAATCCACGGACAGCTGCTGTCGGCCGACCTCACCAACACGCTGATTGTGGTGGTGCGCTATTTCGGTGGGGTGCTGCTGGGCGCCTCGGGCCTCGCCAACGCCTATAAGGCGGCCGCCCGCGACGCCATTGCCAACGCCGAGGTGAAGGAATGCACGATAGATGTCGCCTACCGGCTCCACTTTGATTATCCGCTGATGAATGATGTCATGCGTATTCTGAAAGAGCAGGGGGTGCAGCCCCGCCGGCAGGACTTCGCACTCGACTGCCGGATTGACGTGAGTGTGAGGCAGAGCCAGAGCGTCCGCCTCTACGATGCTTTGGCGAAACTATACGGACTCAAGATAGAGCTGCTGCCATAGCCCCAGCACCACACGGGAGGCAGCCCCCTCAGTGCTGCCACTTTGACAAAAAGCAATATGACAGACGAGATACTAAACCAACTCAACGATTCTCAGCGCGAGGCAGCGGCCTGTATCGAAGGGCCGGTGATGATTATTGCCGGCGCCGGTTCGGGTAAGACCCGCACGCTGACCTACCGCATAGCCCACCTCATCAACCTCGGCACCGACCCGTTCCAGATTCTGGCCCTCACCTTCACCAACAAGGCCGCCGCCGAAATGAAGGAGCGCATCATGAAGCTTGTCGGCTCGGAGGCGCGCAATATCTGGATGGGCACGTTCCACTCTGTGTTTGCCCGCATCCTCAGAGCCGAGGCGCAGAAGATTGGGTTTATCAACACCTTCACCATCTACGACACCGACGACAGCAAGTCTGCCATCAAGCAGATTGTGAAGAACCTCAATCTCGACCCCAAAACCTACGCCCCCGGCAATGTCCTCAGCCGCATTTCTATGGCCAAAAGCAACCTGCTCTCGCCTGAAGACTATGCCTCGAACCCTGAGATTCAGCAGACCGACAAGGATGCGCACCGCCCCTTGATTGCCGAGATTTACAAGCTGTATAACCAGCGGCTGCGCAATGCCATGTCGATGGACTTTGACGACCTGCTGTTCTACATGAATGTGCTGCTGCGCGACTTTCCAGATGTGCTGCTGAAGTATCAGAATCGGTTCCGCTACATCATGGTTGACGAGTATCAGGACACCAACTACTCACAGTACCTCATCATCAAAAAGCTTGCCGCCCGCTATCAGAACATCTGCGTTGTCGGCGACGACGCACAGAGCATCTATGCTTTCCGCGGCGCCAATATTCAGAACATCTTCAATTTCCGTCGCGACTATCCCAACCTCCACCTCTTTAAGTTGGAGCAGAACTACCGCTCGACGCAGAACATCGTCAATGCGGCCAACTCCATCATCGCAAAGAACGTGGAGCAGATTGAGAAGGAGATTTGGACGGACAACGGTGTGGGGGGGCGGATTAAGCTGTTGCGTGCCATGGACGAGCGGGACGAAGGCCGCCAGGTGGCAGAGTCGATACAGAACGCCCACATGGGCGAGGATTTGGACTACCGCTCCTTTGCCATCCTCTACCGCACCAATGTGCAGTCCCGCGCCATCGAGGAGGCGCTCCGCCGCATGGATATTCCTTATCGGATGTATCAGGGTCTTTCGTTCTACGGCCGCAAGGAGGTGAAGGACGTGCTGGCCTATATGCGCCTCGTGGTGAATAACTATGACGAGGAGTCGCTGCTGCGGTCTATCAACTATCCTCCGCGGGGCATAGGACAGACCACCATCGACAAGATTCGCATTGCCGCCTCCGACAACGATGTGGCGATGTGGACGGTATTGGAGAACCTGCCCTCGTTCGGATTGGGTATCAATTCCTCCATCATGGAACGTGTTGCCGACTTTATGTCGATGATTCGGTGCTTCTCCGCCCAGCTGCAACGGATGGACGCTTATTCGCTGGCCAAGCAGATTGTCTATAATTCGGGCATCGTCACATTGCTGCGCAACGACGTTGACCCCGACAACGCGAACCGGATTGAGAATATCGAGGAACTGCTGAACGGGGTGAAAGAGTTCTGCGAGAAGGAGGACCAGTTTTCGCCCTCGGAGGAGGAAGCCGCCGAACTGCCTGAGGCAGGCTCTGCCGACTTCCAAATCCGCACGCTCGACCAGTTCCTCCAGCAGGTGTTGCTCCTCACCTCGGAGGACAAGGACGAGGACAAGGAAGCCGACAAGGTCTCTATGATGACCATCCATGCCGCCAAGGGTTTGGAGTTCCCCTACGTCTATGTGGTGGGTATGGAGGAAAACCTCTTCCCCTCGTTCATGTCTATTTCCTCGCGGCAGGAGCTGGAGGAGGAACGGCGGCTCTTCTATGTGGCCGTCACCCGTGCCGAGAAGCAGCTCACGCTCTCATACGCCGTCAACCGCTATGTCTATGGGAAGTCTTCGTGTCAGGAGATGAGCCGCTTTGTGGAGGAGATTGACTCCAAGTATGTGGAGTATCCCAAGCAGCGGCGGCAGTTTCCCAAGGTGGGAGAACTCCCTCGGGCTTTTCAGGGCATCAAGGGAGTCCGCTACTCCGACGAGGCGGAGCGAGGCTTCCAGCCCAAGGCCGCTCCCGCCACCGCCGCTTCCCGCCGCTTGCAGCCCAAGGCGGCCGCCGTCCAAGGCCCTACCATACCTAACCCACCTGCCCAAATCAATGCTATCCAGGCGGGCATGAAGGTGGTTCACGCCAAGTTCGGCACAGGCAAGGTGCTGTCGATAGAGGGTGCAGGGAACGAAAGAAAGGCAACCGTATTTTTCGAGGGTTTGGGACAGAAGACGCTCTTGCTGGCCTACGCCAAACTGTCTATTGTCGAATGAGAATCGTAATACAACGCTGCAGGAGGGCCTCCGTCGCCATCGGGGGAAGGCTGAAGTCCTCCATCGGGGCAGGAATGCTGGTGCTGGTGGGTGTTGAGGATGCCGACACGGAAGAGGACATCGACTGGCTCTGCCGCAAGACGGTCGCCCTCCGCATCTTCGATGATGAACAAGGGGTGATGAACCTGCCCGTGACAGAGGTTTCGGACTCGGGCATCTTGGTGGTCAGCCAGTTCACGCTTATGGCCAGCACCAAGAAGGGCAACCGCCCCAGTTACATTCACGCTTCCAAGCCCGACTTTGCCGTTCCGATGTATGAGCGTTTTGTGGCACGCCTCCAAGAATTCTTCGGCAAGCCCGTCCTCACGGGAGAGTTCGGGGCCGATATGCAGGTGGAACTTATCAACGACGGCCCCGTCACTATCCTCATCGATTCTCACCGCCGGGAGTAGCCGCCTCCTTCACCGGGTGCGAAAATAATTTGCTCTGTCCGCAAAAACTTCGTATCTTTGCAACCGCATTTGCTCCTATTCCAACAGACGATGAATACTCCTCGATACATCAATCCTTACACCGATTTCGGGTTCAAAAGGCTCTTCGGGACCGAACTGAACAAGGATTTGCTTATCAGTTTCCTCAACGCCTTGCTGGGCGGACGAGAAGTAGTGACACAGGTCAGTTACAAAAGCACCGAGCGGTTCGGTGTATCCAAGGATTCTCGTCGAGCCATCTTCGATGTGTTCTGCGAAAACGATAAGGGAGAATTGTTCATTGTGGAAATGCAGAACGTCTATCAGCAGTTCTTCAAAGACCGCAGTGTGTTCTACTCCACCTTCCCTATACAGGAACAGGGGCAAGTGGGCGACTGGGACTTCCGCCTCAGGAATGTCTATACGGTCGGAGTACTCAATTTCTGCTTTGCCGAGAATGAGTATGAACCGGACAACTATTTCCACGAAGTGAAGTTGATGGACACAAAGGACAAGCACGTCTTTTACGACAAACTGACGCTGCTTTATTTGGAGATGCCAAAGTTCAACAAGACCGAGGATCAGTTGGAGACGATGTTTGACAAGTGGCTCTTTGTTCTGCGCAACCTCTCGCGCCTGATGGAGCGTCCCGCCGCCCTGCGGGAGCGTGTCTTTGAGCGTGTCTTCGAGCAGGCTGAGATAGCCCGCTATTCTGAGACCGAGCGTCGCGAGTATGAGGACAGCATCAATGCCTATCGCGACATCAACAATGCGGTGAAGACCGCCAAGAATGACGGCATTGCCGAAGGCAAGGAACTTGGCATTGCCGAGGGCATAGAGCTGAGGAATGTCCAAATTGCGAAGAAACTGAAGGAGAAGGGTCTATCGGCGGAGGAGATAGCCGAACTGACGGACTTGAACGTTGAGCAAATCATTGCCCTATAGCCTCAAACTTTTCTTTGGCAGCTTGTCGTCAGTGGCGGCGGGTGGCGGTGACGCTGCGGGCTTTGCCCCGAAAGTCGCTGTGTATCTCTGTGGTTAGGTGGTGGGCTTGGAGTAGGAGGGAGGTCTCGGTTGCGAGGCTTTCGTTGACCTCTACAGCCAGCAGACCATCGGTCGAGAGTCGGCTCTCGGCAAATGCGGCTATGGCACGGTAGAAGAGGAGGGGGTCGTCGTCGGGGACAAAGAGGGCAAGCGATGGCTCATAATCCAGTACATTGGGCTGCATATAGCCTCGCTCTTTCTCCATGACGTATGGAGGATTGCTGATGATGAGACCGTATTGCTTGTTGGCAGTCGGAAACTCATCAGTCAGCAAGTCGCAGCGGTGAAAGACGACATTCACGCCATTGTCTTCCGCATTGCGTTGAGCAATCGAGAGCGCCTTATCGGACACGTCTGCCGCCTCCACATCGGCTTCGGGTAAGTACTTCGCTAAGGCAATGGCTATGCAGCCGCTGCCGGTGCAGAGGTCGATGATTGACGGCGGGTGGGCGTATCGGGTTGCAACGTGTTCTTTTTTTTGTATTGTGGCGACGAGGTCGTTCACAATCTCTTCGGTCTCGGGCCGGGGAATCAGCACGTCGGGACTCACCGCAATGCGGCAGCCGCAGAAATCGGTGTAGCCGATGATGTGCTGGATGGGTCGGTGCTTCTTGAGGTCTTCCACCGCCCAGTGGAAGCGGAGCAGGTCGCTTTGGTTGATGGTTTGGTCGCGGTTGAGCAGCAGTCTGGCCTTGTCCCAGCCGAGGAAGGCCTCGAAGAGCATATCCGAGAACACATGCAGTTCGCCCTCGGGATAGTGTCCGCAGAGTTCGTTGAGGATATACCGCTCGATGTCTCTCACCCGATTGGAGGGGATATGGAAGTCGCGGGTGTTCATTTGCGTCCGAAGTCGGCGGGAATCTCACCCCAGTGCTCAGTGTCCCATTTCCTAATCTCGGTGGTGTAGGTGTTGGTCTCTAGCCAGTGTTCTGCCCGCCGGATATAGTCCCACAACTCTGCGGTTTTGGAGGTGAGGGGCAGCTTGGTTCGGCACTCTTTCCGCCTCACCCAGTTGATGGCATTGACCGAGTCGCTGTAGAGTACCTGCTTGAGGTTGTGCTTTTTCAGGTAGGCAAGTCCGTGTACTATGCCGAGGAACTCTCCAATATTGTTCGTCCCGACAGGCGTTTTGAAGTGGAACACCCTTTCCCGGGAGGCCACATATACGCCTTGGTATTCCATTACTCCCGGGTTGCCGCTGCAGGCGGCATCCACGGCTAAGCTGTCAATCACAGGTCCCTCCACCTCGCCTTTTCGGACCACTGTCATTCCCAGTTCATCTACCCCCACCATCTTGTCGGAGGCGGTCTTCGTTCCCTTCACCTCGTCGTAGGGGCGGAGGAATGCTCGCTCGGCGGCCTCTTTGCTCTCGAATGACTTATACTGCGCACCCGCCACCCCGACGACCTGCCGTTGGCACTCCTCCCACGAATTATAAATACCAGGGGTGTTCCCCCTCCAAACAACGTAGTATTTCTTCTTCTTCTTTGACATAGTCGGATAACGGTTGTGTGGCTGAATTATTGCAAAAAGAGAGCGGATGTGGCATTCCACGTCCGCTCCCCAATCATGTTCGTGTGAGAATAGGGCTTGTTATGCGCCGAGCTCGAGGCGCTTGAAGCCGGTGCAGGTGAGTTCTTTGTCGGTGCTTTCGATGAACTGGCGGACAGTCATCTTGCTCTCCATGATGTACTCCTGCTCCACAAGGGTGTTCTCCTTGAAGTACTTGTTCAAACGACCGTTGGCAATCTGCTGAATCTGGGCGGGGTTGAGGGCGGCAGCCTTTTTCTCGGCCTCTTCGACCTTGATTTTCTTGGCCAGTTCGACCTGCTCTTCCGTAATCCAGCCTTTGCCCATGTTGGAGGCCATGTGGTCTTCGCTATCGACGTGGGCGGGGTTGATGCCGGCCTTTTTGAGGGCGGCGTCAACGGCCTTGCCGATGAGCTCTTCCTTGGTCTTCTCCACAGCGACGGCCAGTTCCTTGTCCTTCACCTCCTGTGGCACGCTGGCGGCATCGAGGGCCACGGGACGCATTGCCACCACCTGCATGGCGATGTTGTGTCCGGCCTCGTCGAAACCGGCCTTGCTCATGCCCACCACCGAGGCCATGCGGTTGCCCGGATGGATGTAGGCATAGACGGCGGCGGACTCCATCACCTCGAAGTGGGCGAGTTCGATTTTCTCGCCAATCTTGGCAATCTGGTCGGTGAGGAGGTCGCTCACTTTGCGGCCTTCAATCTCCATGTCCAACACCTGCTCTTTGGAGGTGAGGTGCTTGGACATGGCATTGTCGATAATGGAGTTGGCGAAAGCCACGAAGTCGGCGTTGGTGGCCACGAAGTCGGTCTCGCAGCTCACCATGATGACGGCGCCGTAGCTGCCCGTGCTCTTGGCGAGGACCACGCCTTCGTTGGCGTCGCGGTCAGCGCGTTTGGCGGCCATTTTCTGACCTTTCTGGCGGAGGAAGTCGATAGCCTTCTCAAAGTCGCCGTCGCATTCCACGAGAGCCTTCTTGCAGTCCATCATGCCCACGCCCGTAAGCTGGCGCAGCTCGTTTACCTGTTTTGCTGTGATATTTGCCATAATGAATGATTCTTTGATGGGTTTGTGGTTGTTATTCGGCCTTGGCCTCTTCGGCCGCGGGAGCCTCTGCCTTCGGAGCCTCTGCCTTCGGGGCTTCGCTTCTGGCTCTGCGGGGGCGGGTCTTCCTCTCAACGGGAGCCTCTTCTCTCATCTCTTCCTCTTCCTCAGGTTGGGCGTCTTTATCGAGCATTCGCTCGTTAAGACCTTCCTGTACGGCCTCCACCATGTGTTTCAGGATGGCGGCAATCGACTTGGAAGCATCATCGTTAGCGGGAATGGGGAAATCGATAAGGTCGGGGTTGCAGTTGGTGTCCACCAGTGCGAAAGTGGGGATATTGAGGCGGCGTGCTTCGGCAACGGCAATGTGCTCTTTGTTGATGTCGATGACGAACAGGGCGCTGGGCAGACGGGTGAGGTCGGCGATGGAACCGAGGTTCTTGTCCAGTTTGGCACGCTCGCGCTGCACCTGCAGACGCTCGCGTTTGCTGATGTTGTTGAAGTCCTTGTCGTGCATCAGCTGGTCGAGGCTGTTCATCTTCTTCACGGCCTTGCGGATAGTGGTGAAGTTGGTGAGCATACCGCCGGGCCAGCGCTCGGTTACGAAGGGCATATCCACGCTCTTGGCCATTTCGGCCACCACGTCTTTGGCCTGCTTCTTCGTGGCGACGAACAGGATTTTCTTGCCGCTTTTGGCAATCTGCTTCATGGCCACAGCGGCCTCGTCGGCCTTGGCGATAGTCTTTTGGAGGTCGATGACGTGTATGCCGTTGTGCTCCTTAAAGATATAGGGAGCCATTTTGGGATTCCACTTTCTCTTGAGGTGTCCGAAGTGACAACCGGCTTCGAGTAATTCTTCAAATTTTAAATCAGTCATTGTGATTCTTTTGTATTGTTTACGTTCCTTAACTTTGAGCCAATCGGAGAGTAGTCCATTGTAGGGCCTGGTTTTTCGGCAGCCCTGCTGCCGAACTGGCAACCAGACGGAGCGTCTCGCCGATTTGGATCCTAAACTTCAATCGGCCATTAACGCTTGCTGAACTGGAAGCGCTTGCGGGCTTTGGGCTGGCCGGGTTTCTTGCGCTCGACCATGCGGGGGTCGCGCATGAGGAAGCCTTCCTTTTTCAGGGCGGGGCGGTCTTCGATGTTGTTCTCGCACAGGGCGCGGGCGATGGCCATGCGCAGGGCCTGGGCCTGGCCGGTGATTCCGCCGCCGTCGAGGTTGGCTTTGATGTCCCACTTGCCTTCAGCGCCAGCCACCATGAGGGCCTGGTTGACGATGAACTGCAGCGGGCCGGTGGGGAAATAGTCCTTGTAGTCTCTGTTGTTGACAACGATATTGCCAGTGCCGGGGGTCATATAGACGCGGGCGACTGAGCATTTTCTTCTACCGATAGTGTTGATTACTTCCATTTTGATGATTATCTGACGTCGTTAATGTTGATGGCTTTGGGGTTCTGACCCTGATGGGGATGCTCGCTGCCGGCATACACATAGAGGTTGCGGTAGAGGGCGTCGCCGAGACGGTTCTTTGGAAGCATTCCGCGGATGGCGTGTTCAAGCACGCGCTCGGGATGGGTGGCAAGCACCTTGGCGGGAGTGGTCTCGCGCTGGCCGCCGGGATAGCCGGTGTAGCGCTGGTAGATTTTGTCGGTCATCTTTTTGCCGGTGAAGACCACTTTCTCGGCATTGATGATGATGACGTTGTCGCCGCAGTCGGCGTGCGGGGTGAAGCAGGGCTTGGTCTTGCCGCGCAGGATGTTGGCCACGCGGGTCGCCAAGCGGCCTACGGTCTGGTTCTCGGCATCAACAAGAAGCCACTCTTTGGTGACGGTGTTCTTGTTGGCGGAGATGGTTTTGTAACTTAACTGATCCATTTTTTATTTAACGATGATGTTTTTTGTCTTTTTTTTGTGTGCTTTGGGAGTCTATGCGTCCTTTTCTCGGCGACGGATAACCGAAATCGGGAGTTTCAGTCTCTCAGGCGCAGCACACCGCACCTCTTTAACATATTGGCGGATAATCCTGAACGGGCAAAATACAAGGCTTCTCCGCACTATGTTACAAATTGCAAAATTACAACTATTTTTCTGATTGGCAAAAAAAATAATCATTCCGACCCCGCGGACACAGTCCCGCATAGCGTCCACGTCCGTCCGCCCTCCCTCCTCTTGCGGCAGCGAGCAAAAAAGCTTCTGAGTTTCAGAGAATATGTGTATCTTTGTGCGTCTGTTCTCAATACTCGCGGCACAACTATTCGCATACAAAGTGCTGTCTCTTTTTTCGCTGCCGTAAGGCTTGGGCCCAGATGTCGCTGCTGTGCCGAATCAAGTCGCTCGGCGACAGTATTCTTGAAGTCTATAAATTATAGGTCAGCAGATTATACATTTCCTCAAACTATTTCAATCACCCTGCAAAGTCAGCAATAATAACCGACATCTGCAAGCCCTCCCCCCAATTCCGAAACTCTTTCCGCCCCGTCCCCCAATCCGAAATCCTCGCACTAACCCCCCGCCCGCTCACGTGCAGCGAGTGGTGCGACTGTCCAGTGGAACGGTTCGTTCCGGGTGTTTCGGTGTGTCGGCTTATCGTAGGCAGCCCGAGAAGGGCAGCCCTTTGATGTAGTTTTCCATCCACTGCCAGTCGGGCTCCAGCTTGCCGGCGGCGCTTCTCTTGGCTGGGAGCTTGATGGTGGTGTTCTTCATCAGCTCTTTGTCCCACTTCCGCCCGTAGTTGAATCGATACTTCTCCTTGTTGATTATCGTTGTGAGGAACAGGGCGATGTACTCGTTCAGGGCAAATTTCGGATAGAGGACGTTCACGTCGTCGGACGCCCAAAAACTCTTGGCTTGGTAGTAGGCTTCGGCAATGGAGCCGTTGTAGGAGACCGAAATGGTGTTGGCGGGGTGCAGGTGCTCGCAGTTGGCAATGCGGGCCGTGATGCCGTTGTTGGAGTCTGTCGCCCCGACAAACGGTATGTCGCCCTCCTCCATGTCGGCCTTCGTGAGCCGTTTCCCTTTCTTGATGTCGAAGAGTTCTTCATACTTGAACTGCTGCCAGCCGGCAACGTCCAAGGTCAGCCGGTTGTCCGATACGGGCTCGCTGCTGAATTGGTGAAGAAACACTTCCCTGGCTTTCTGCGGCAGCTTGGGCACAATCGTCCCCCTCATGTAGTCTTCCATCCACTGCCAGTCGGGCTCAAACTCTCCGTTTCCATTCTTTTTGGCTGGGAGTTTGATGGTTGCGTTGGATAGCGTTGCACTATAGACGGCCCTTCCGTAGGAGTAGCGGTATATTTCGCGCTCGATTATTGCGGCCACAAAAAGTCCGTTGTCGCGGTTGAGCCTTGCTGACGTGAGCACGTTCACCCGACCGTGGCTGACCGAATAGAAGGGCGTTGCATGATAGAAGCAGTGTCCGAACATATCCACTGTCAATTTGTTGCCGTCAAATAGTTCCGCTCTCCCGTCGCCCTTTTCATCCACATAGCACACAATGCCGTTGTTTGTCCCTCCCGACGAGACAAGCGGAACGGTTCCACTTTCGATGTTGTCGGCTTTTATCTCCCCCTTCGACAGTTCCACCGAAAACAGGCTTCCAATCGTGAACCACTTCCAGTCCTGGGTTTCCATGGGCTACAGGTTTTCGTTTTGAATCAGGAAGGCGGCGTAGTCGCGCATTTTGCATACAAAGTCCTCGTCGCACAGCGTGCTGTAGTCGGTCTCCATGTAGGCCTCGGCGCACCATTCGTCGTCGGCCGCCACCTCCTTCCGCACCGAGAGTCCCGGCACCTCGTCCAAGTTTCTGTAGGCCGACAGCCACCGCTCCCTGATGGCCGAATATCGGTCGCGCGCGTCTATCCGTCCGAGGTGCTTGCGCTTCTCGAAGCCGTCGTCTTTGAAGTATCCGAACCACGTCTTCCTGCCGGCGTTGGGCTTGTTGGCCTCGAACACCATGATGCACGTGACCACTCCCACGGGATAGAATAGGTCGTCGGGCATACTCAGCACCGCCTTCAGGTGGTGGCGGGCCAGCAGCCGGCTTTTCGCGGCCTTCAGCTCCCTCTCGTCTCTGATGGCGCAGCTCATCTGGACCACCGCCACCACGCGGCCGTCCGACTGGGGGTTGAGCGTGTTCAGGGCGTGTTCCACGAACCGCAGCTGCCCCGCGCAGCCCACGTCGTAGGGCGGGTTGAGGAGCGCCACGGTGGGATGGTGGGTGTCTCGGACGAGGGTCTCGTGCTGGAAGCAGTCGCCGTTGTAGATGTGTGACTTGCCGTCGCCTCTGAACCGCATATTCGAGCAGGCGTAGGCATACATCGAAGGCCTCATTTCCACACCGCATATCTGGTCTCTCTTTATGTGCTGGCGTTGGGCGATGTCGTTGCCGGCCAGCGCGAAGAGCCGCTGCATTGCCGACACCAAGAACCCCCCGGTTCCGCAGCAGGGGTCATACACCACGTCGTGCAGCCGCAGGTCGGCAAGGTCGCAGAACAGTTCGGTGATATGGGGCGGTGTAAGCACAAGCCCCTGCTTCTGCTGGCTTTGGGCATAGCGGATAAACTCCACATAGAAGCGCCCCAAAATATCGTAGCCGATGTTGGAGTGCTTCACCAGCGGAAAGACATTCTTCTGCAGGTAGCCGATAAAGTACTTCGCCACCTCGAGCGAGTCCTCGGTCTTGCGGGTCTTGGTGTTGTTGACGGTGGCATGGGTGAACAGCGGTTCGTTGAGCAGCGTGCTGAACTCCTTTTTCAGCGCCTCCCGCTTCTGCACGACCTCCCCCTCTGCCCCTATCACCTCGTCGATGGCCTCCAGCACCTGCCCTCCCAGTTCCTCGGCGGTGGGCAGCGCGCGGTACCCGTCGCGGAACTGGTCGCTGATGAGGGCCAGCAGCATTCCGCTCACCATGGTGCAGCGCTTGTCCTCGGTGATGGAGCGGAAGTGGAACTCGTCGTTGAGCTCCTGCGCCTTCATGGCGATGTCGCGGGTGTAGAAGTCCGACAGGAAGAACTGGTCTTCAAACACCTGCAGGTAGTCGTCGATGGCCAGCAGTCTGCGGTCGGCCAGTTCGGAGTACTGCTCGCTCCCCCGCTTCCAGAAGAAGTGCGAGACCATCAGCTCGGCCTTGTCCTGTCCGCTCACCGCTATGGCCACCACGCTGTACTCCTCCTTCAGCGCCTCGGCATAGCACAGCACGCCGTCCACGGCATAGTCCTTGGCTTTGTCTCTGCTTCCGCTCTCGTGCTGGTGGGCCTTTGCCTTGCACTCCACCACTATCAGGTAGTTGGTGTTGAAGGGGAACGAGACGATGAACTCGGGGCAGCCCCGCCCCGAGCCGCCTCCCTTGCTCCTGCCTTTCAGCAGTTCTGAAATGACCTTGTTGCCCGACCGCTGCTCCTCCCACTTCACCGACTTGAAAAGCGCGTCCTCTTTGAAGTGGTCTCTAACTATCGCTTCGGTTATTCTCTCGTTTGCCATAATGGGTTAGTGTGTTTAAAGCCGTGGGATACACCACGCCTAACAGTTTGCAAAGGTACTACTTTTTGACGGAAAAGCCAGCGTGTTTAAGATTTGTTAACACTCCGCCGCAGCGGGGGATTCTCAAGGCATCCTAAGGTATGGGTATTGGTATGCGGGCGGTGTTTATGGGAGTGCCAAGTTGGTGGCGGGCGGCGGCTTGGGGTCAGAGGGGCTGGCAGAGCCAGGCGGAGGGGCGGGTGCCGAGGGTGGCTGCCACCACGAAGAGGTCGCCGCCTTCGGTGAGGCGGAGCTTGCGCCGCACTTGGTCGGCGGTTAGGGGGTGGTTGCGGGCGGCCACGTGGGCTTTGCGGCCGGGGAGTAGGCGGGCGGCGTCGCGGGGGTTGAGGGGCAGGGGCTGCAGGACGCGCAGGATGCGGCCGGGAAAGTGGGGCCGGAGGTCGGCGCTGGTGTAGAGGTGGGTGTTGCGGGCCAGCTTCTCCACGCCGTATTGTTCGGACAGCAGTCCAAAGCTGCCCCCCTTCATCAGGGCGGCGTTGGGCTCGTAGAGGTAGGCCTGCATTTCGGCGGCGTAGGCGGGGCGCGCGGCCGCTTCGGCGGCGAGGGTGAAGACGTTGTGCTGGCGGGCGGCGGCGGAGTGGGGGGCGGGCAGGTTGACGCAGTGTATGGCGGCGGTCTCCGCACAGGGAGACTTCGCGCAGGGAGACTTCGCGCAGGCGGCTGCGGGTGCCGCCGTTCCGCCCCGCACCACAAAGAGCGCCTCTTTGCATTCGTTGCGCAGGGCCACGATGTGGACTTCTTCCACCGCCCCTATCTGGGCGAGGGCGGCGGCGAGGTCGATCATGGGCGAGGCTTTGACGAGCAGCCGGCGGCAGCGGCTGAGGAGGAACGAGAGGTTGGGCAGCAGGTTGGGCGTGCAGTCCTCGAATGCCGCCACCCGGCGGCCGGCGGTGTCGCGGCGGGCGGGGTCGATATATATCACGTCGGCGGCCAGCCCGTCGGGGCCGTCGGGCTGCTGCCGCAGCCACTGCAGGCTGTCGCCCGCATGGCAGGCGATGCTCGGACGGCCGAGGGCGGCGAAGTTCTGCCGCGCCGTTTCGCACAGGGCTTCGTCCTGCTCGCAGTAGTGGGTTTCGGCGGCGGCCGCCGCCATGAAGTAGGTGTCCGCCCCCATGCCGCCGGTGAGGTCGATGAGGCGCCGCGTCCCCCAGTTCTCGAGGAGTTCGGCTTTGTAGCGGGCGGCGGCTTCGGACGAGCTCTGCTCGCGGTTGAGCCGCGGGGGGTACAGATAACCCGCGCAGAGCGAGAACGCCGGCCACTTGGCGGCGGCCTGGCGCTCTCCCTCTATCTGCTGCACCGCCCGCTCCACATCCACCCCGCCATAGCGGGAGGCGGCGAGCAGCAGTTGCAGCGGGTCGTCGTCGCGGTGGTCGCGGGCGAACTGTAGTATGGTGTTGCGGTCGGTGATGGCGCGGGGCGTGTGGGTTAGTATTCGCCCTGCTCGTGCAGCTGGCGGAGGCGTTCCACCACCATGGGGCGGTCTTCCTTGTAAGTGACTCCGAACCAGCGGGCGCTGGTCTTGAGCACCGTCATGGTGGCGCGGCCTTCGTTGATGAAGGTGTTGACGGCATAGGGGATGTAGTATTCCGACTTCAGTTCGGCGCCTTTCTCCTTGAGGAAGGTGACGAAGAGCTTCTCGCTCTTGGCGAAGTAGTCGGGCGTGAAGCCGAAGAGGTTCATCGACACGGTGGCGTCGGCAGGCAGGGGGTGGCTGCTGCCGTCGGGGTCCTGATAGGCAATGCCGTCGGGGGTGCGGGCGATGCTGGTGCGCTCGGTCATGCCGGCCAGCAGTCCGTCGGCATCGACGCTGCACACGCCGCGCGACACCGATCCGTTCTCGCTGAGCGTGTTCTCGAGGCGGTAGCCCACCATGCAGTATTTCCCCTCGGTGCCTTCTATTCTCCGCAGGTGGTCTCCGATGACGCGGAAGGCGTCGCGGCCATAGAAGTCGTCGGCGTTGATGATGGCGAAGGGTTCGTGGATGACATCCTTGGCCATGAGGATGGCGTGGTTGGTGCCCCAGGGCTTCTCGCGCCCTTCGGGCACGGTGAATCCCTTGGGCAGGTAGTCAAGCTCTTGGAAGACATACTCCACCGCAATGCGGTTGCCGAAGTGTTCGGCGTTGATTTTGGCCTTGAACTCGGCCTCGAAGGAGTGGCGGATGACGAACACCACCTTGCCGAATCCGGCGCGGATGGCGTCGTTGATGGAGTAGTCCATGATGATTTCGCCGTTGGGACCGAGGCCGTCCATCTGCTTCAGTCCGCCGTAGCGGCTGCCCATGCCGGCAGCGAGTACGAGTAGTGTGGGTTTCATAAGCAAATTATTTATGTTGTTTGTTGTATTGTTTCTTGCTGAGTTGGTTGGGCGGGTCCTTCGTTGTCGGCGAGCCGTGCCGCCCCGGGGCTGCGCCGGCTTTGGAAGAACGCTTTGAGCAGGGCTTCGCTCTCGGCGGCCAGCAGCCCGCCCTCCACGCGGGTCTTCGGGTGGAGCATGGCACGCCCTACCCGCTCGAAGCCCCGCTTGGGGTCGCAGGCCCCATAGACGATGCGCCCCACCTGCGTCCACCCCGCCGCCCCCGCGCACATGACGCAGGGCTCCAGGGTGACAAACAGCGTGCAGTCGGTCAGATATTTCGCCCCCAACCGATTGGCTGCCGCCGTGAATGCCAGCATCTCGGCGTGGGCGGTGGGGTCGTTCAGCCGCTCGGTGTTGTTGTGCGCACGGGCTATCACCTGTCCGTCGCACACTATCACCGCCCCCACTGGGATTTCCTCCTCGTCAAAGGCGGCCCGTGCCTCGCCCAGCGCCAGCCGCATATAGTGTTCGTCGGGGTTGTCGAAGAGGCTCATCGCTTGCGGAAGTCTTCAGTGAACAGACGGTCGTCGGGCGCTATGCAGCTGTAGGTATGGGTGATGATGACGGTCTGGTTCTGGTTTGCCTGATACGACTCCGACGACGGGAGCAGGCATCCGCGGAAGGGCACAAACTCGTGCCACCCTCGCCAGTCGCACCGCGTCATGCGCTCATCTATCTTCTGGTCGCCGTAGATGTGGTTGTCCTCCGTCACGAGGAAGAGCAGCCCGCTCTCCTTTTCGAAGAAGTAGTGGCGGTCGAACATACCGGGGCAGGTCACGAACACCTGGTCCACTTTCGTTCCCTCGAGTTCATATTCCCCGGCGTAGGCAATTTCGGCACCCTTGGCCTCCCATCCGTAGAGGGCGCCGCGGATGTCGAGTGAAACGATACGGTCTGAATAGGAGCCTTGCGTAATATCGGCCCATGAGCGGTTGCCGGACACGAAGCGGCGGTGGAGGCGGTTGCCGTCGGTGTACATGGCGTCGTCCATCATTCCATTCTGCCACACCTCCACCCGGCTACGATTGTGACGCTGCCACCAGCGGTAGAGTATCATGGTGTCGGAGGGGTAGGCTCGGTCCACCACAAATGAGGTGACGAATAGCACGCTGTCGTCAATCATCGGGCTGTAGTCAACCATGGTCAGGTAGCGGTTGACGATGGCTTCGCCCTGTGCGCGGGCGGCGCTGTCGGGCGTTGCGGCGGCAGTAGGAGCCGTCTGAGCGGCCGCCGAACCCGCCGAGACCAGCAGCAGGGCAAAGAGAAAAACCTTCATTGTGATTAAGAATTAATAATTTAGAATTATCTTGTATTCGGGGGTTTACGAAAAGTCTCTATTTTTTTTACCTGTTCGCCATTCATCCGATCACCGATCACCGTTCACTGTTCACCGTCAAAGAGGTTTGGCGTTGGCGGGGACGTAGAATGGGAAGGTGGCGGCGGGGGTCTCCTTCCAAGGCTCTATGCGTATTGCCGTCTCTGCCCCCATGCGGCGGGCGATGGCGGAGAGGCGGCTGCCGGCATCGTCGGACTGGAGTATCTCCACCACTTCGGCAAAAGTGGTGCGAAAGCCTAAGCGGCGGGCCACGTCGTCGTAAGTGCCGCGGAAGCAGGCTCCCATTATCTTGGCATACACTACCACCGAGTCGGGCGTGAGCCTCACCCGCCCCAGTTCCACAATCTTTTGGGCGCTGCCCCAGATGATGCTGTCGGGCTGCATTCGCAGCTGGCCGCCCACGGTCACGCCCTGCGCCTCGGCAGTGAAGTTGGCCGTAAAGCGGGGCTTGGGTTGCTGCAGCTCGGCGGGCGAGGGCAGGTCGGCGGGCGGCGACACAGGCGAGGGCAGGTCGCGCTGGCTGCGGCAGGCCGAAAGAGCCAGCCCGAAGACCAAGGCCAGCAGGAAGTATCGTTTCATCGGCATTGCTGCATTATTTGGTCGTATAGTTGTTTCACCGCCTCCCGCTTCTCCCGCGGGGCCAGCGTCAGGCAGAGGGAGGCGTGGCGGCGGGCCTTCTCGCAGTCGCCCGCTGTGGCGTAGTAGATGGCCAGTATGAGCTGCGGACGCAGCTGCAGCGGAAACAGCTCGGCGGCCTCCTCGGCCAGCGTCCGCAAGCTGTCGGGCGGACACTGGGCCTTCTCCTCACACATCAGCAGGGCGTCCCAAATCTCATAGCGGCTCCGCTCCGCCTGCAGGGCTTTGTTCAGTTCCGCGGCAGCCTCGGCATAGCGTCCCTGCGCCGCCAGCATCAGACCGTAGGGGTGGCAGTGGCCGTCGGAGGCGGGGCAGCCCCGAGCCAGCGTGTCGGCCAGCAGCATGGCCTGGTGGGCGTAGGTGTTAAAAAACTCCTCGTTCCGCAGAAACTCGTTCAGCAGCGTCAGCTTCGTGCGGCAGTCGATGCGGTCGTTCCTCAGCCCCTGCCGCAGGCAGTCGAAAGCCTGGTCGTAGCGTCCCTCGTTCATGTGGCATTCCGCCATCGAAATGTGCACATTCTCGTCCTCGGGGTCGGCGGCGGCAATCTTTTGGTAGCACTGCAGCGCCTTGGCGTAGGCCTTCTCGGCCATGTAGCTCTGCGCGATGATGGCGTTGTAGCGGGTGTCGTTGGGCATGGCCTCGGCCAGCCGCTCCAGTTCACGGCGCGCTTTGGCGGGCTGCCCTGCCGCCGACCACAGTATCTGCTTCTGCTTCGACACCTCCTCCGATATGCCGAAGCGCTTCTCCGCGCGGTTCAGGGCGGCAATGCTCCCCTCCACGTCGTTGGCCCTCAGGCAGGCGTTGGACAGGTCGTAATAGTATTCCGGCACGTCGGGGTTCTGCTTCACAATGCGTTCCCATGTGGCGATGAGGTTCTTCCCGTCGTGGCGCTGCTGGTATATCAGGGCCAGGTGCTTCTGATACCACAGGTTCTTCCCGTCCAGCTCGCAGGCCCGCAGGTTGTGGACCAAGGCGCTGTCGCTCCATCCCTTGGCCATCAGCAGCTGGGCCAGTTCGTAGTGGGCGGCGGCGTTGTCGGGGTGCTTGTCCAGCAGGTCTCTGAACCCCTGTTCTGCCTCTTCGGCGGCGCCGTTCAGCTGCTTCGTCTTGGCCTCTATCAAGGCGGCCTCGGCCTGCAGCTGCTCCTCGGTCACCTCCACCATCGGCTTGCGTTTGAAGTGGTTCTCCCCCTCCGCCGCCGGCTTGTGGGCCGTGCACGAAGCGACCATGGAGGCAATTACTATGATATAAATTAACCTTTTCATTGGAACGAAGTCTTCTCTTCTTGGGCGATGTCTTCTCTTTCGGGACGGTTGCGGGCTTTGGTGCGGGACGGTCTTGCAGTGCTGGTGATGCCGCAGTCCGAGCCGTGCGTCCTCAACCCCCCTTTTCCTCAAACTCACTTTCGCCCCTTTTATTGTGTCCCCAAGAAAAAAAGTCCCCCGCCGCCCTCCGCCCCGTCCGAGAATACCCGAAAGAGCCCGTCCCCGCCAATAACCCAGCATGGTCTCGAATACAAATAGCCCATTCCCCCCGAAGAAACAAGGAGCTTTCGCCCCATCCGCCCCAAGATGAATAGCCATAGATAATACTATGCTTGAATTGTGAATTGTGAATTGTGAATTGTGAATTGTGAATTGTGAATTGTGAGTTGTGAGTTGTGAGTTGTGAGTTGTGAATTGTGAATTGTGAGTTGTGAATTGTGAATTGTGAGTTGTGAATTGTGAATCATAAATTATAAATTCTTAATTCCTAATTATCACGTCTCCCCCTTCCAAAACTGAAAAAATACTAAAAGACCAACTTTTTTTCTCTATGTCGAAAAAATAGCCTATATTTGCAACGTAATAGACTAAAGCCCTCTATGCCCCGAGGCATAGTGTAACCCTCTGCAAAACATGTTATTATTCAATTGAAATCTAACTCATTTATTAATCAAATTTTCAAACAACAATGAAAAAAACATTAATGGTTTTAACTTTCGCTCTGTGCGCGACCGTGGTCTTCGCACAGACGGCGACTCCTCGTGCAAAGGAGTTGAAGGCTCCGGCCAAGGCTGCCAAGGTTGAACAGTCTCCCAAGGTCAGCTCCATCTTCACCAAGACCGTCGACACCCTCTTGACGGTTGACTTCCACGACGGTACCAAAACTTCCAACCTCTGGACCGGCACCAACTACACCACTGGTGTTGTCACCTCCCCCGCCACCGAGGCTCACGGCCAGTCCTACGACTTCGCCTACTGGCAGCGCTGGACCGCTACTGATGCCGACCGCACCACTATGCCCAACACCTATCCCCGCCTCGCCACTGGCTACTTTGGCACTCAGTGGAACAACTACTTCTACCGCATCATTGGCGACACCAACGTCTCCACTGGCGCCAACGGCTTCATGCTCATGAGCGGCTACGACCAGGGCACCATGCAGACCGGCAACTACAATGCCTTCGTCACCCTCGCCAATGTCAACACCACCACCGCCGGCGTTGTTGATGTCCAGTTCTATCAGAGCTATCGCAAATACTACGACAACTGCTACATCGACTACAGCGTCAACGGCACCACCTGGAACGCTGTTGAAATCAACGTCACTGGCGTTGACGTCGCCGTCAACGGTCAGATGCAGGGCTTCTACACCTACACCCTTCCTCTCGCTGCCGCCGGCCAGACCAGCCTCGGCGTCCGCATCCGTTTCTGCAGCCTCGACTCTCATCGCGGCCAAATCTACGGCTACTACTGGGTGATTGACGATGTCTCCGTCATCGCCGGCGAAGCCAACCGCCTCCGCTACTACGATCAGGAATTCGTCGAGGGCAACTACGGCCTCGTCCCCCAGGGTCTTCAGGTCAACCCCGCTTGGTACTCTCAGGTCTATAACAACGGTGTTTACAACCAGGCCAATGTGAACGTCGAACTCCACTCCATCAACCTCGACACCGAGACCGACACCCCCTTCGCCTCCTACAACAACGGCACTGTCAACGCTGGCAGCGGCGCTCAGATTATCTGCGACAAGTACGGCTGGATTTATGCCGACTCCATGGAATATCGCGGCTGGTATGGCTACACCCAGCACGAGCCCCACGGCACCGGTTCCGCTCTCCCCACCGCCACTGTCGGTCAGTATCAGATGTACGCCTCGGTCGCTAACGACAACATCGAGCACAACTACGACTCCATGTTCTATGAGGTCACCGCTCCCGCCGCCGACGGTTCTTTCCGTTGGGCTCACGACAACGGCCTCCTCACCTACTCTCCCTACAACTACTGGATTTTTGGCTATGTCAACGTCGGCGGCACCTGGTATGTTACTGAGGATCCTGAAGAAGTTCAGTTCTACCAGCCTGGCTACATGGTCAACTCCCGCTACACCACCGATGCCGTTGTCCCCGAAGGCTGGGTTATCCGTGGCGTCGAGCTCGTCGCTTCCCCCGTCGAAGGCTACTACACCAGCGGCTGCAAAATCAATGCTGTCCTGAGAACCGACTCTTACACTGGCGGCAGTGTCAACTTTATCAGCGTTGAGCACGGCGCCGGCACCCACACCGTGGCCGCCACCGAAATCAACGACAGCACCATCATCGGCCGCGAACACGGCTACCAGACCCTTGGCAACTATAACACCATCTTCATCCCCTTCCCCGAGCAGCCCGCTCTCCAGGCCAATACCTCCTATCGTATCGGCTATCAGGTCGAAGAAGAAGCCTACCTCGCTCTTGCTTGCGAGGCCATGGGTTCCTATCGCGAAGCCTCTCCCACCCGTCCCGAAGAGTATGACACCATCATCTACTTCCGCAACACCTCCGATATGTCTCAGTATGGTGGTTTCTACGCTCCCAACCAGTATCAGAACTACGTTCTCGATCCTGCCTACAGCTCCACTTTCGCCTCCTACTATGTCTCCTACAACCCCATGATTCGTATGATTGTCGGTCCCGCTCAGGAAGTGACCCGCCACAACATCGAGGTCAGCTGCGAAGGTGAAGAGTTCGGCTCCGTCTTCGAGAACGGCGGCGAGTCCGCTTGCGGCGAAACTTTCACTCCTGCTGAAAGCTCCACCAAGACCTTCACCATCGAACCCGTCGAGGGTGGTCGTATTTCGACCCTCAAGATTGACGGCGAAATCGTCACCGTCTGGGACGAAATTCAGGAGACTGGCGATCCTAACTACCGTCGCTTCGAGTACACCGACCCCGAGACCGGTGCCACCTCCGTCTATTTCACCTACACCTTCGAGAACATCCTTGATGACCACACCATGGAAGCAACCTTCGAGGAAGCTCAGGTCGGCATTGACCCCGTTGCTGCCGGTGTCCGCATGAACCTCCAGCCCAACCCCGCCACCTCTCAGGTCACCCTGAATGTCGAAGGCGTCGAGGGCATGGTCAACTGCTCCATCATCGACATGAGCGGCCGCGTTGTCTTCAACAGCAACATCAACGCCGCCAACGCCGAGGTCATCAGCCTCACCAACCTTGCCAAGGGTGCCTACTTTGTCCGCATCACCAACAACAACTTCAGCAAGGTCGAGAAACTCATTGTCCGCTAATCCCTCTTAGCCGAACAATAACTCTAAAGCAGGGTGCCCCGCACCCTGCTTTTTTTTCTCTCAATAAAAAGCAGGTGCCGCGAGTGTCAATTCCCATCAGCACAAATGAGAAGAATCAAGAATTACAGATTCTTCTCTCTCCGTTTGCGTAAAAAGTCGTATCTTTGCACATGATTGAGAAAGGTCTGTTATCCCGCTCCCTTACTTGCAAATGCTGATTTCTTGCTTTTTACGGAAACTCTCCTCATCACCTCATCCCACGGATAAAGAACTAAAAATGCTATTGTCGCGCAACCGTTGATATTATGCCGCAAGGAGACCAAGTGAAAAACGGGAAAGCATTTGAATATGCTTTGGCCAAGACATACACCGACTATATTCAGAGAGCAGGTGTTACTGTTTGTCTCGAATGCAACGATGCGCTGGCAGTTGCCAAGGGCTATTATGACGGGTTTCCTCAAGAACAGCAGAATCGCTTTACCTTTGCGGCAATACAGACCATAGATACAATGGTGAAGTTGGAGCCGGGACTGTTGGCCCAAAATAACGCTCATGACCCGCTGCTTATTTTTCTCAACAGTGATAGTCATGGCATTGGAGGTGACGTTAGGGATGTAGTGTTTCGGAGAATGAATCCTTCTTGGGAGATAGGCTTTTCTGCCAAGAACAACAATGATGCAGTAAAGCATCCGCGACTCTCCTCTGTGCTCGATTTCGGTCAGTCGTGGTTCGGCATTCCTTGTTCTCAGGCTTATTGGGATGAGATAAAGCCTATTTTTGACTATATCACCTCGCTAAAGGAAATGGTCTCCAATTGGAGTTCTCTTGGTGATGAAAAAACACGAAAGATTTATTTCCCTCTTTTGATGGCTTTCCGAAATGAATTGCTTAGGATAGACGCAGTTGGTTCTCAAATCCCCCGCAAGCTGATTCAATATCTTGTGGGTCGTTATCCTTTCTACAAGATTATCAAGGACGATGTCCATAACTTAGTCGTTGTGAAGGCATTCAATCTCGACGGAGAATTGAATAGGGAGGTAGGTGGTATGCGGACAAGATATAGAACTCCTAAAATTAATTTCCCGACGCGCATTGTTGAATTTGAAATGAAGCCTGACTCGGAAGACGCCCTTCACATGATTTTGGATGGAGGCTGGGAGATTTCTTTTAGAATACACAATGCGAGCAAGATGATCGAATCTTCTTTGAAGTTTGACATTAAACTCTTGGGCAATCCGCCCATCTTATTCACACAACATCTATTTCAGGAATAATATACTATGGCATTATTAAGTTTGTTTAGTGGAGCCGGGGGACTTGATAGAGGCTTCCAAAATGCAGGTTTTGTCACAGTCGTTGCAAATGAGTTCGACCCCGCTATTTGTCCCACTTTTAGAGCCAATTTTCCTGAAGTGAATCTGATTGAGGGTGATATTAGAAATATTGACCCTTCCGTTCTTCCGAATAATATCGAGGGTATCATTGGTGGGCCACCATGTCAGTCTTGGAGTGAAGGAGGTGCAAAAAGGGGAATTGAAGACCCTCGTGGTCAGTTGTTTAACGATTATATTAGGATACTGAAAAGCGTCAAGCCTTTGTTCTTTGTGGCAGAGAATGTTTCTGGAATGCTGGCCTCCCGCAACAAGAAAGCCGTCGAGTCTTTCATTTCGTCATTTGAAGACGCTGGGTATGATGTGAACCTTAAAATGCTTAATGCTAAGGATTACGAAGTGCCGGAAGACCGAGACCGAATCTTCTTTATCGGCTTCCGCAAAGACCTCCGAATAGAGGATTTCGAGTATCCCACGCCTGTGGAATCCAAAGTAACTCTCCGTGATGTTATTTGGGATTTGAAAGACTCCGCCATCCCCGCCCGGCGCCATAATCATACCAATGGTGATAAGTGTATTGTTGCCAATCATGAGTATTATGTGGGTGGATTCTCTCCCATCTTCATGTCTCGAAACCGAGTGCGTTCTTGGGAAGAGCAAGGGTTTACTGTCCAAGCAAGTGGCCGGCAGTGCCAGTTGCACCCGCAAGCCCCCAAAATGCAGCGTGTGAATCCCAATAGTTATGCTTTTGTTTCGGGCAGCGAGCAGCTCTACCGGCGTATGACTGTGAGAGAGGCGGCCCGTATTCAGACGTTCCCTGATGACTATCAGTTCCTCTATGATGATGTTAATATGGGTTACAAGATGATAGGCAATGCTGTGCCTGTCAATCTTGCCTATCATGTAGCCAAGCAAATCCGACAAACGCTGCTGCGACATGGGGTCACGTTGGCCGAGAATGAGAAAGTCGAAAGAATACAGTCTCTCAATATTATGCGCCAGACAAAGATTGGTGCAAAATTATCGGCAAAGAAGACTTCGGTTCATCAGCTTGACCTTTTCGACCTCTATCATCAGTACGAGAATTCTCCCATAGTTGAAAATAGTGTGGGCGAGGAAGAGTCTCAGTGGTATGGCAATACTTCAGATTCTTGCAATTTTGTCTCGAATAATTGCCTTGTCTGTCTTGTCAAGAATGATAATGTAGAGCAGTACATTGACCAGTCTGCCGCAATTTACTATACTGGAAAGCGGTTTCCATCCTCGGTCCAACTCAACAAACTGCACTACTTCATGCCGTACTTGAAAGGCAAAGGTGTTCGTGACCTATATCTGATAAAGACTGCCCGTGTGGGTGCTCGCAAAGAAGGGCAAACGGGTGAGGATACGGGTGATTTACGCTTGGTGTTTGAAATAGAGTTTGTCAAACAACTCTTCAACGACTACAGGCTTATTGACCTGAACATCTGGAGGACATTTCGCGATACTGCTTTGGATAAGATTATTGACCTATAATTCAGTCCTGTGACTCCTTGCTGGCGATGAATGACGTTGCCGTTGTGAAATGATTGAGCAAGCGAAAGCGATGGGACTTTGTATAGAGGCGAGTCACCCCGATTGAGCCAGTGCTGCATGATGAAAACCATCTTTCTCCACTTTATGGGGACGTGGCTCTTGCGGGGATATGGGTGTGGTCTGCTGGCGATGATTCTCTGATTCCGTTTGGAGTCTGCAGAAGCGGAGGCAGGATTCTGAGGAATCCTGCCCCCGCTCATGTTTGCAGTTTCTGCTGTGCTGGCTTGATGTTGTGTGCAGGCAGGTCTTTGACTGTTAGAATTGTTTTGCCGGGTTTGGTCTGAGGTGGCGCAAAGTATCGCTTGCGGCTGTGGTGGCGTAGTGTTGATGCCAAACCTCACCCCGGCGTTTCCCAACGGACAGGGGCATCGGCTGGGCGCTTGGCGGGGGAGGGCGGTTAGAGTATGTTGCCTAACTGTTCTTTTATTTTCTCCAACTCGTCTTTCATCTGCACCACCAGTTTCTGAATCTCCACATGGTTGGCTTTGCTGCCCGTGGTGTTGATTTCCCGCCCCATCTCCTGGGCCACAAAGCCCAGCTTCTTGCCGCACGAGGGCTCTTGGGCCATGGTTTGGCGGAAGTAGTCGATGTGCTTTTGCAGGCGTATCTTCTCTTCGGTGATGTCCAATTTCTCCAAGTAGTAGATGAGCTCCTGCTCAAAGCGGTTGGGGTCTATCTCCTTGATGGCGTTCTCGGCAAAGTAGTGTTGGATGCGCTCTTTGGCGGTTTCAATACGCTCCTGTTCGTATTGGGGGATGAGTCCCAGCCTCTCCTCTATCAGGTCCACGTGCTTTACGAAGTCTCTCTCCAATATGTCGCCTTCGTGCTGGCGGAATTCGTTTACTCCGTCGATGGCTTCGCCGATGCACTGCCTGACTGTTTCCCAGCCGGAGTCGTCCAGTTCTTCCTCTTCCGGGCTCTCCCACACGTCGGCCATGGCAAGCACAGAGTCCAAGAGGTGCTTGTCGGAGCAATCCAGTTCTTTGGCAATCTGTTTCAGCTCTTCGTAGCGGCAGCGCACCCGGTCGTGGTTCAGTTCGCCCCGTCCGCTGTCCTGCCGCTCTTCGCCCACAATCATATCCACCTTGCCCCGTTCCAGCTGGTTGAGCATGGCCCGTATCTCCAGTTCCTTGGGCCGTAACTGGGCGGGCAGTTTAACGTTCAGGTCGAGGGTCTTGCTGTTGAGCGTCTTTACCTCAACGGTATATTTGCAGCCGTCCGTGCTGCACTGCCTTTTGGCATATCCTGTCATTGATTTCATCGTGGTGGTCTTTTGTTGAGTGTGAATAGTGAAGTGTGAAATGTGAATTGACAAATGTTGGGAATAAACCCAGAGAGACTGTGTCTATTGTCAATTCACTATTCACAATCCACTTATTAATCATTTTCTTATATCCTTGAAGAAACCGTGTCTATTGTCAATTCACAATTCACAATTTCACAATTCACTGTTTAATCTTTTCCCTAAATCCCGGCGTGTAGTAGGTCTTGTTGGTTCCGGCGCTGTCGTAGATGAAGGCGGCACCTTGGATGTCGGTATCCTCGGGGAGGTCGGCAATGAACTTGAGCGCTTTCTCAAGGCCCATCACCATGAAGGCGGTGGCCATAGCGTCGGCATACCACGCCTCGCTGCTGACCACCGACACACTGAGGAGCGAGTGGGTGACGGGCCGCCCTGTGGCGGGGTCGATGGTGTGGGAGTAGCGGGTGCCTTCCTTCTCGTAGTATTTGCGGTAGCTTCCCGATGTCACCACCGAGGCGTTCTTGAGCGCTATGGCGGTCTCAATCTCTCGTCCGCCGTACTTGTCCGCCGCGGGCTTCTCTATGCCCACAGTCCACGGTTCTCCGTCCGGCTTGCCGCCGCGGCCTCTCACTTCGCCCCCCACGTCGATGAGGTAATTCTCAATGCCGTACTGCTCCATCATGCCGGCCAGCAAATCCACCGAGTACCCCTGGGCGATGGCGTTGAAGTCCAGTTCGGTTTCGGGCAATTCCTTTCGCAGGAGTATGGTGCCGTCGTCCAGCGTGTCGAGCCACACGGCGGCGTGCGAGTACAGCATGAGGCTGTCGAGGGTGGCGGTGCTGAGTTCTTCGCGCTGCTTGAAACTGAAGCCCCAGGCCTGCACTATCCGCCCCACGCGGCAGTCGAAACTGCCGTCCGTGTGGCGTCTGATGGCGGCCGACTTCTGCAGCAGGTCGGCGAAGAGCGGACTCACGGTGTCGGTCTTATTGCTGTTGACCCGCCGCAGGAGCGACTCCTCGACCCACAGCGAGGCGGTTTGGTCGAAAGCTTGGAGCAGCGAATCTACTTGGGGCTGCAGGTCGCGGCCCTCGGGGTCGAAATAGGTGATGCTGTAGTAGGTGCCTTGGGCTTCGCCCTGCAGGTGGATGGGCTCGTCCTGTCGGGCGCAGGAGGCGAGGAGCATCACCCACCCCGCCAAAAAACAGAAAGCGCCCGGCATCTTTGTGCCGAACGCTCTCGATTGGTATTGTTCACACATTATCTTGCAAGGATAATCTTACGGATGACGGTTTCGCCGCCCTCAAGGGTGAGGCGGATGGTGTAGGTGCCTTTGGCGAGGCCGCTGAGGCTGAGGAGGCCCTTGGTGCCGAGGTTGCGTGCGGAAAGCACGCGCTGGCCGAGGGTGTTGAAGACGTCAGCCTGGCTGACGGGCTGTGCGCACTCCACGTTGAGCTGTCCGACGGCGGGGTTGGGGTAGAGGCTGACATTGGCGGTCTCGGCCTCGTCAATGCCCACATAGGTGACGATGGTTATCCAGCTGGTGTCGTGGCAGGCAAAGTTAATGTCCGTGTAGGTGAGGGTGGCCACAAGGTCCACATCGAGGTTGCCGTGTACGTTCTCGACAAAGAGGGTGTCCTCCGTGGCGGTCTCATTGCCGTAGTGCCACAGGTAGGCGGCTCCGGGGGTGCAGGTGGGGTAGAGGTGGGTGGAGCCGCCTTCGGCTATCCTCCACTCGCCGTTGATGGCGCTGATGACGGGGGCCTTGCGGAGGGTGAGTTGGAGCACCACGCTGCTGTCGCAGCCGTTGGTGTCCTTGCCGAGGCTGAACTTAGGCGCGGTCTCGGGAACGGTGGTGTAGGTGACTTTCTTCCTGTCCCAGTAGAAGCTGTCGCAGGCCTTCACGGTGGTGTCAACGGTGGTGGGGGTCTTGATGTGGACGGTCATGTGGACGGTGCTGTCGTAGCAGAAGCGGCCGCCGTTGTTGGTCTGCTTCTTAATCATGCGGTAGGAGAAGGAGGTGTCGGAGGTAATCTTGCGGTTGTACTGGCTGGAGTCCTCGCGGGTGAAGTTGAAGGAGCCGCAGGCCTTGACGACGGTGTCGATCTCCGATACGCGCTGCGGGATGACCGTGAGGTCGAGGGTGCGGTAGGTCTGGCAGAGCGTGGTTTGGTCGGTAGATACGGTGGAATAGACGCCGGTGGTGTCGTAGTTCTGGCCGTACCAGCTGTAGGCGCCGCAGGAGGTCTTGGTCTCGGCGCGGCGGGCGGTGTCAACGGTCATGTTGAAGTTGAGGTGCTTGAGGGTGTCGCAGCTGGACACCGTGTCAATGACGAGGTGAGTGTAGTTGCCGGTGGCGGTCAGCACGGTGTCACCCCAGGTGTATTTGCCGCAGTTGTAGATGGTGTCGTACTTGGGCATTTGGGTGACGATGCTGAGGAAGAGCGAGTCGAGCTGGGGGCAGGTCAGCGTGCCGTCATAGTAATCGTACACGCCGCTCTCAGTGAGGGTGTCGCCATGCCACACATACTGGCCGCAGGCGCTGTCGGCGAGGCGGGTCACCTTGGTGCCGGTGAGCTGGAGGTTGATGAAGAACAGGGAGTCGCAGGTATGTCCGTCGCCGAGGATGGTGTCGCAGTAGGAGCCAGAGGCGGTAATGGTTTTGCCGTGCCAAAGGTAGGAGCAGTCCTCGACGACTACTTGGCCGTAGCCGCGCGAGCCGGGGCGGTTGATGGTGAGGTTGAGGACGAAGAGTGTGTCGTTGGTGGCGTTGATATAGGTGACCACGGTGTCGGCTGTGTATGTGACGCCGTTCACGGCCCAGGTGTAGGACTGGCAACTGGTCTCGTTGGTGGCCACAATGACGCGGTTGGCGTTATCCTGCGCCATCACAAAAGGCATGAAGATGGCGGCGAATAACAGGCTTAGTAATGCTTTTTTCATTTTGTGAAAGTTTGTTTGTTTATCCTTTGTTTATTTGTTTTCAGCAATTTGTTGCCAGCGAATCCCCGCAGGGCTCAGATTCTGTCAACGTGCAAAGATAGCATTTTTTTCTAATATAATAATATTTTTTTCGCTCTCGGCCTCGGCGCACATTTGCCGCCCGCTGGGTCCGTGCCGGCGGGCGGCTGCCCTTCTGCTGAGGCGTACTGTTCAGCGGCGCACCAGCTCCACCACGTTCTCCACGTGCTGGGTGTGTGGGAACATATCCACGGGCTGAATCCTTGCCGGGCTGTAGAGCGGGGCGAGCAGCTGCAGGTCGCGTGCCTGGGTGGCGGGGTTGCAGCTGACATACACAATCTTGCGGGGCGCCATGGCGAGGAGCTGTTCCACCACGCGCTCGTGCATCCCCGCCCGGGGCGGGTCTGTCACCACCACATCGGGCCTCCCGTGTGCGGCCACAAAGTCGGCGGTCAGCACCTTGGCCATGTCGCCGGCGTGGAACTCGGTGTTCTCCACCCCGTTGAGGCGGGCGTTCTCTCGTGCTGCGGCCACCGAGTCTTCCACATACTCGATGCCCACCACCCGGCGGCACAGCCGGGCGAGGAACAGGGCGATGGTCCCCGTGCCTGTGTAGAGGTCATACACCACGTCGTCGGCCGCCAGCTCGGCAAATTCGGCCACAAAGCCGTAGAGTCGACGTGCTTGGGGCGAGTTGGTCTGGTAGAACGTCTGCGGGCGAATGCGGAAGCGCAGCGGCGCGCTGCCGGCATAGCCCTCCATCACCTCCTCCACATGGTCGGCGCCGGCAAATACGGTTGAGGGCAGGTCGGCGTAGCTGTCGTTGAACTTGTCGTTGACAATGTATTGCAGCGAAGTGATTTGCGGGAAGCGGTCGCGCAGGTGTTCCAGCAGCCCCTGCCACCCTTCGTGCAGCTCGGCCACCACCAGCACCACCATCCACTGCCCTGCGGCGGTGTTGCGGACAATGAGGTTGCGCAGACAGCCCGTGTGATTGCGTATATCGTAGAAAGGCAGTTCGTTTCTCAGGGCGTAGTCGCGGGCGGCAAGGCGTATTTCGTCGCTCAGGTCCTCTTGCAGGGCACAGTGCTCGATGTCCAGCACCTTGTCGAACAGGCCGGGGATGTGAAATCCCAGCGCGCCCGCTTCGGGCGGTGCGTCGGGGGTGGGGGGCAGGTCGTGCCAGGCTCGGGTGGAGAAGGTGAACTCCAGTTTGTTGCGATAGCCGAATATGCGTTCAGAACCGCAGATGGGCCGCATACCCGAGCAGTCGGCGTGGCCGAGGCGTTCCAAGTTGTCGCGCACCTGCTGCTGCTTGGAGGCTACCTGGTCGGCATAGTTGAGCGTCTGCCAGCGGCAGCCGCCGCAGGTGCCGAAGTGGGGGCATCGTGCCTCCACCCGCCGCTCCGACGGACGCCGCAGCGCCACCAAGCGCCCCTCGGCGTAGTTCTTCTTCTTTTTCACAATCTTGATGTCGGCCACATCGCCCGGCACCACAAACGGCACGAATACCACCATGCCGTCGATGCGGGCGATGGCGTTGCCCTCGGCCCCCACGTCGGCAATGGTCACGCCCTCAATCACGGGCTGTTCCTTTTTCTTGCGCATATAGCAGTAATGGTTGGTTGCTTGACGGTCGGGGCCGGGCGGCGCCCGCCCCCGACCACGAAAAAAAGGAAGTACTGCACCGCAATACTTCCTTTTCTCTTTGCAAAGAGTCTATAGCTGTTTTCCGATGGGTGCGATGACTATCGTTCGTCGGAGACAGTCAGTTTTTTTCTGCCTTTTTTGCGGCGCGCGGCCAAAACTCTTCTGCCGTTGGCAGTGGACATTCTCTGACGGAAACCGTGCTTATTGGCTCTCTTTCTGCGTGATGGTTGAAATGTTCTCTTCATTTTTCTCAAATTTTGGAGTTGCAAAGTTACGAACTTTTTTTCATTCGCCAACACTTTTTTCCATTTCCGCCCCTTTTTTCTCTCCGCCCCCCGCCGCACCGCCCCCTGCCGCACTCGTCCCGCCAGTTGCGTCCGCCCCGTTTTCTGAATCCCCTATCGGCTTGTCCCGAGAGCCGTCAATGGGTCGGGCTGGACTTCACGGAAGAGGTGTCTGCCGTTTCTGCGGGGTCGGACTCTGCCGTCGGGCTTTCTTTGGACACGAAGTAGAGGGGGCGGTTCTTGGACTCGCTGAAGATGCGGCCGAGATACTCGCCGAGCACTCCGAGGACGATGAGTTGTATGCCGCCGCTGAGGAGGATGAGGACGGCGAGGGTGGGATAGCCCGTCACGGGGTCGCCCCACACGAGGGTCTTGACGATGATGAACACCATGTAGAGGAAGGCGAGAAACGACACCACCAGCCCGAGGACGAGCGACAGCCGCAGCGGGGCGTTGGTGAAGGAGGTGATGCCGTCAACGGCGAGGTTGAACAGCCGCACGAAGTTCCATTTGGTGGTGCCGTAGAGCCGCTCGGCCTGGTGGTAGAAAATCTGTTTCTTCTCGAACCCGATGAGGCAGTAGAGGGCATTGGTGTTGCGCTGCGACTCGCGCATTTGGCAGAGTGCGTCGATGCAGCGGCGGTCGAGGAGGCGGAAGTCGCCCGTGTCGGCGGGGATTTCGACCCGTGTGAGCCGCCTGAGCAGGCGGTAGTACTTCCGCGAGGAGGTGCGCTTGAACCAGCCCTCGGTCTTGTCGGCATAGCGGGTGGCATACACGTCCTGCGCCCCCCGCTCCCACTCGGCGAGCATTTGGGGCACCACCTCTAAGGGGTGCTGCATATCGGCGTCCATGATGACCACGGCATCGGTCCTTGTGTGGTCGAAGCCCGCCAGCAGGGCAATCTCTTTGCCGTAGTTGCGGCTGAGGGTGAGGAAACGGAAGCGGGGGTCGTCCCTGTGGAAGGCCTCGATGAGCTGGCCGGTGCGGTCGCGGCTGCCGTCGTTCACGATTAGGGCTTCCCACCGGTAGGCGGGCTGCGAGGCGAAGAACTGCCGCAGGCTGAGGAAGAAGACGGGCAGCGATTCGGCTTCGTTGTAGGCGGGAATGAGGATTGTTACGCTCTTCATGGTGTGGGTGATTGTGTGTTAGCGGCCGAGGGCGGCGGAGCGGGAGTAGTACTGCTGCAGCAGCGCCCGGGCCAGGGTTTGAGTGGCGGCGCAGGTGTCGCCCCCGATGGGTAAGAGGCGGCCATCGACGCACTCATAGCTCGACGTGGAGCCGCCGGCGATAAGGTTGAGCCCGTTCTTGAAGCAGTGCGCCGCCACGGGCCGTTGGCGGTGGCGGCTGAGTACGTTGCGGCTGAACGGAAAGTCGCCGAAGGGCAGCCCCATCTGGGCCAGCAGGGTGGCGGCGAGGTCGGACTGGTTCATCAGCGCCGACACGGTGGCGGGCCGGAGGACGGCGCCGCCTATCCACAGCATGGGGATGTGGGCCACCTCGGGCGTATAGGGATAGCCGCCCGTGGCCGCCACGCCGTGGTCGGGCACCACGATGACCAGCAGGCTGTCCCACCGCGGGCTGTGCTGCAGTCTGCGCACAAAGGCGTATAGGCAGCTGTCGGTATAGGCGAAAGCGTTCTCCCGCTCGTCGGCGAGGCGGCTGTAGGGCACCTCCCACGACTCGTGGCTGCTCAGGGTGAGGAGGACTTGGAACGAGGGCGAGGGCAGCGGCTGCGGGTCGGGTCGGAGCAGATACTCGTCGGCGATGCCCCAGTTGTTGCGGACGGCCGCGCCGCGGTAGTCGGCGCCGCTGCGAATCCGGGCAAAACCCGTCTCAAAGAGGTAGCCCCGCATATTGGTGAAGTCGGCATCGCCCCCGTAGCAGAACTCTGTCGCATAGCCCTCGCGGGCCAGCGAGCGGGCCAGCGAGGGAAGCCCGGGGCAGAGGTCGGCTCGGTTCATCAGCGAGTGGTTGGGCAGCGAGGGCCATCCGCTGAGGAGGGACACCAGTCCCCGGTCGGTGCGGTGTCCGTTGGCATAGAGGCTGTCGAAACAGACTCCCTCGCGGCGCAGCCGCCCGTAGAAAGGCGCCACCGTGTCGTTGCACGCCATATTCCAGCCGCCACCCTCCCAGATGACCAGCACGATGTCGGGACGGTGGCAGCGCAGCAGCGTGTCCGCCAAGTCGGCGTGAGGCGCGTAAATGTCGGCGGCAATTCGCTCGGCCTCGGCGGGCGCGAGCGATTGGAACTCCTCGCCGAGGCTCTCCCGGCGGAAGAGCGAATAGGTCATGTTGAAGGCGGGGTTGAGCGCCGCATGATTGAGGAAGCGGTTGGACGAGAAGAAGACATAGCCCGGATTGGCCGGCGAGGGTCCCGTGCCGCCCCTGAAGCCCACAAAACAGCCTCCCAGCATCAGCGTCAGCGCCGCCAGCGTCGTCCACCGCCTCGTCGGCGGCAGCCGCCGCACTGCGGCCGCCCGCAGCAGCGCGAAGATGGCCGCTGCCGCCGCCGCCACCGCCAGCAGCCCGACGGCGGCGTAGCCCGCCGTGAGGCTGGCAAACATATCTTTGGGATGGTGGGCATACATCAAATCCACTGCGTCCAACTTGGCGCCCCAAAAGCCGTAGAGCGCTGCGTCGGCCACAAAAATCAGCGACAGCAGCAGCGACAGGGGGACGAAATAGACCGTCAGCGCCCTGCGCAGATTCATGCCGGGGACAAACAGCCGTACCCCGGCCAGCACAATGGGCGTCGCCAGCAGGAGGCAGGCCATCGGGACATCGAGCCGCAGCCCGTGCCACACCACCGCCGCCCAGTCGCCAATCGTCAGTCCCTCGGCATAGCCGAGGTTGGCCAGCATAAAGAGCGGCTTCTGCGCCGCAAAGACCAACAGCAGCGCCGCCCACAGCAGCAACAGCTGAAAAACATAAACCATGCCCCCGAAAACGCCAAACAGCCGCAATTATTGCACGCCCCCGAAAAACCCGCCCCGTCCGGACAAAAAAAATTCACCCCTGCCACAATAGCGGGGCAAAAGTCACGTTATAGAGGCGTGTAAACAGTATTAACCCAAATAACAACAATCAAAAAAAATGAAGAAAATCGTCATCGTATTGGCCTTGGCGGCCCTCGTGCCCGCCTTCACCAGCTGCAAGAAGACCTGCAGCTGCACCATCACCACCAAGTCCACCGTCACCGACCCCTCCATGCAGGGCGAGGTACCCTCCAATTTCATGGACGGCACTGCCACCGGCACCCAGGAGACCATGGGCAAATGCTCCGACCTGAACAACACGGTCACCCAGAACATGATATGGTATAAGGTTGACCAAATCACCGAGTGCAAATAGCATTTGCGTTCGGCACACAAGCCGGCAGGGAGCCCACGCTCTCTGCCGGCTTGCTTTTTGTCCCGGTCGAAGCCAGAGGGCAGCCGTCGAAGCGAGGGACGCTTCGGTCAGCGGCGGCGGGCGGCGGGGCGGAGGAGGCGGTTCAAGAGGCGGTCCACCTCGGGGCTGACGTGGAGGCGGCGGAGGGCGGCCGCGGCCAGCGCGGCGAAGAGGCCCGTGCGCAGGACGGCTTGGGCCAGCAAGGGCCACAGGCCGTTGCCGAGGCGTGCGAAGCAGGGTGACAGAAGCCAGTCCCACAGTGCGTTGAGACCGAAGAGGAGGAGTGCCAGAGCCGCTACCTGCAGCTGTTTGGCGCTGAAGAGCGAAACCCCCATGCGGCGCCGCAGGAGGGTGAGCAGCGGCAGGAAGTAGAGGCAGTAGGCGAACAGGGTGGCGGCGGCCGAGCCGTTGATTCCCCAGCGGGGGATGAGCCACAGGTTGAGCAGGATGGCAGAGAGGGTGAGCAGCGAGATAAAGAGGAGCGAGAAGGCGAAGTGGCGCGAGAAGTTGAGTATGTTGGTCGCGATGGAGAAGGTGGAGTTGACGAGGTTGGCCAGCCCGAGAATAAGCACCACCCCGGCGCCCGAGGAGTATTGGGCGCCGTTGGGTATGATGGCGAAAAGCGGGGGCAGGTTAATCCAGATGAAGAATAGCAGCATTGAGGCGACGAGCAGCTGGTGCAGCGACACCTGCTGCCCGAGCCGGTTGACCTCGCCCATATCGCCCCGGGCGATGGCCTGCGAAATGACGGGGCTGGAAATGGCGCCGAGCGAGCGGTAGGGGATTTCGATGACGTTGGCGATGTAGCAGGCGATGGTGTATATGCCGGCGAGGGCGAGGCCTTCCTTGGCGAGGAAGAGGGAGTTGAATAGCTTGATGTTGCCGGCCAGCACGGCGGCGGTCATAAAGAGCGTATATACCGTCACCTCGCGCCGGAGGGGGCGGGAGACGAAGCGGCGGTCGATGCGGAAGGAGACGCGCCCGAGGCTGAGGAGATAGCAGAAGTTGACGAGGGCGGCGGCGGCGTAGGAGGCGCAGAAGAGGATGACGAAGAGCCGGAGGCTGACTATGCCGTGGCCGTAGAGCAGATAGGCGGCGAGGTTGAGGAGCCGGATGACGACTTCGCGCACGAACTTGGGCACGGCAATGCGCATCAGGACGCTGGCGTTGGTCTCAAACACGGTCATGTAGAGGGTGAAGAAGGTGAGGGGGAGCAGCAGGTAGGCGAAATCGACGATGAGCGGGGCGTTGTCGGCATAGTAGCCCACCACGGCGGGCTTGAAGAGCAGGAAGAGGAGGGCGACGACCGAGAAGCCCGCGAGGGGGAGGAGGAGCGTCCAGCCGAAGAAGCCGTGGTCGCGGGTGTCGGGGTCGCGGAAGCGTGGGTAGAAGCGGAGGATGGAGGCGTTGGTGCCGAGTTGGGCGAGGCTCGAGAAGAGGAGCGCGGCATCGACCATGACGCGTGTGAGCCCTATCTCCTCGGCCTGCAGCAGGTCGGTCACTACAAAAAAGGTGGTGAAGGCTCCGATGAGCACGCCGAGATAGTTGGCCAAAGCGCCCTTGATGCTCTGATTAGCAATGACACCCATGAGTGGTATTTTTTTGCAAAAGTACACCTTTTTCGCAATATATCGGAAAATATTCGTATCTTTGCCAATCAGCAAATTGGGGTCGGAGGCAACTGCTCCCGGCCGCAAGGTGCTAATACTAAAGGGTTGAGGAAGAGCGGAGGGAAACAGGGCGAGGGCTCAATCCGCAGCGCTGCGGCGGACAGGAAAAGCAAAAACAAAAATAAATAACAACATAAAGAAATGAAAGTTTACCAGACAAACGACATCCGCAACATCGCCCTCGTCGGCGGTGCCAAGTCGGGCAAGACCACCATGGCCGAGGCCATGGCCTTCAATGGCGGCGTCATCAACCGCCGCGGTTCCGTAGAGGACAAAAACACCATCTCCGACTACCGCGACATTGAGACCGACCGCCGCAACTCCGTGAACACCTCACTGCTCTACAGCGAGTTTGGAGGCAAGAAAATCAATATCCTCGACGTGCCGGGCTTCGCCGACTTCCAAGGCGAGGTGTGCGCAGCCTTCAATGTGGTGGAGGCCGCCGTTGTCGTTGTCAACGCCCAGAGCGGCATAGAGGTGGGCACCGAGATAGCCTATCGCTACAGCAACAAGCTCAACACCCCCATGATTTTTGCCGTCAACCACCTCGACGCCGAAAAAGCCAACTTCGACGAGAGCGTGAACCAGCTGAAGGACTACTTCGGCGGCAAGTGCACCGTGCTGCAGTTCCCCGTCAACCAGGGGCTGGGCTTCAACAAGGTCATCGACATTGTGCTCAATAAGGAGCTTACCTTCAATGGCGACAAGTGCGAGATGAGCGATGTGCCCGCCGAGTTTGCCGACAAGGCCGAGGAGATGCGCATGGCCTTGGTGGAAGAGGCCGCTGCTGCCGACGACGCCTTGATGGAGAAATACTTTGAGGACGGCGACCTGAGCCACGAGGACCTCACCAAGGCCCTGAAGCTGGCCATCGCCAAGCGCGACCTCTATCCCATCATGTGCACCAGCGCCAAGGAGAACATGGGCGTCGCACGCCTGATGGAGTTTGTCAACGACAACGTGGCCGCCCCCTGCGAGACCGCCTTCCCCAAGAAGACCCAGGCCGGCAAGGATCTGCAGAACAGCGCCGCCAACCCCGCCGTGGCATTCGCATTCAAGACCGACAAGGACAAGAGCGTGGGCGAAATCACCTACCTCCGCCTCTACGATGGCGAGCTGTCCGAAGCCCAGGACGTGATCAACAGCGTCAACCAGTCCAAAGAGCGCCTCAGCCAGATTTTGGTCTGCGCCGGCAAGAACCGCCAGCGCGTCGAGAAGGCCTGCGCCGGCGACATCGTCTGCACCATCAAACTGAAGGACGTGAAAATCAACCACACCCTCACCACCCCCAAGAACACCGACGACCAGGTGGAGGAAATCACCTTCCCCGTGCCTATCCACACCGTGGCGGTGAAGGCTGCCAACAGCAACGACGACGAGAAGGTGGGCTCCATCCTGAACGAGATGTGCTCCATGGACCGCTCCATGACCCTCACCAACAGCCGCGAGTTGCGTCAGATTATCCTCGGCTGCCAGGGCGAGCTGCACCTCAACACCATCAAATGGTACTTTGCCAACGTCCATAAGCTGGAGGTCAACTTCAGCGACCCCCGCGTCCCCTACCGCGAGACCATCACCAAGAGCGCCGAAGCCATGTACCGCCACAAGAAGCAGTCGGGCGGCAGCGGCCAGTTCGGCGAGGTGCACATGCTCATCGAGCCCTACTACGAGGGTATGCCCGACCAGACAAAGTACCCCATCCGCGACAAGCAGGTCTATCCGTTGGACTGGGGCGGCCAGCTGAACTTCAACAACTGCATTGTGGGCGGCAGCATCGACGCGCGCTTCATGCCCGCCATCCTCAAGGGCATCATGGAGAAGATGGAGCAGGGCCCGCTGACGGGTTCCTACGCCCGCGACATCGTCGTCAACATCTTCGACGGCAAGATGCACCCCGTCGATTCCAACGAAACGGCCTTCAAGATTGCCGGCCGCACCGCCTTCCGCGAGGCCTTCAAGAACGCCAACCCCAAGATTATGGAGCCCATCTACGACATCGCCGTCGCCGTGCCCACCGAGAGCATGGGCGGCGTGATGACCGACCTGCAGGGCCGCCGCGCCATCGTCATGGGCATGGAGGCCGAGGGCAAATACACCACCCTCAAGGCTCGCGCCCCGCTGGCCGAAATGAACCGCTACTGCACCGCCCTGAGCTCGCTCACCAGCGGCCGCGGCACTTTCTCGATGACCTACGCCGAGTACCAGCAGGTGCCGGCCGATGTGCAGCAGGCGCTGCTCAAGGCCTACGAGGAAGAGTCGAAGGACGAAGACTAGCCGACACCCATCGGCCGCCCCGCAGAGGCGGGGCGGCGCTACCGCCATCAGAAGCCCGCACGCCGTTGCGGGCTTCTACATTTCCCGCCCCCTTCCAAAGAACCAAAGCCGTCCACACTTCACACTTCACAAAAAAATGAAACAGTCCATCGTCCTCCTGCTGCTCCTCTCGGGGCTGACGGCCGCCGCCCAGCAGCAGAACACACCCGTCACCGTGGCCCTCATGCCCGACTCGCTCAGCAGCACCTCGTCCCTGTTCTTTTGGGATGGACTGCTGTGGAGCTGCAACGACCACTACGGCCTCACGCTCTACGGCCTCGACACCGCCACGGGCGCCGTGGTGCGGAGTATCGCCACCGGCGTTTCCATCACCGACATGGAGGAGGTGGCACAAGACGGGCAGCACCTCTACTTCGGCGACTTCGGCAACAACGCCTACGGCAACCGCCACGACCTGCGCATTCTGCGCCTTGGCAAGGAGCGGCTTCTCGGCGGGGACATCCGCTTCGACACCATCGCTTTTGCCTACCCGGGGCAGACCGACGGCGGCACCAACGCCACCGACTACGACTGCGAAGCCTTTGTGGCCGCCGGCGACAGCCTCTACCTCTTCAGCAAGCAGTGGCTCTCGCAGCGGACCGTGTGCTACGCCCTGCCCAAGCAGCCCGGCACCTACGAGGCGCGGGCGGCGGACACGCTGAATATCGAGGGGCTGGCCACGGGGGCGTGCTACGACTCCGCCGCAAGCACGCTGGTCCTCTGCGGCTACAGCAAGCTATGCCAGCCGTTCCTCTATATGCTCTACGGATTCGAGGGAAGGCAGTTCTTCGGCGGACACGGGGCGAAGATGACTCTCGGCTGCGGCATGGGTACGCAGGTAGAGGGCATTGCCTCCAACGACGGCCGCCGCTACTACCTCAGCAACGAGGCTTTCTCGAAATACGGCATTCAGGTGCCGTCCAAGCTGATGTATATCGACCTCGGCGTCTGGCTTGACTCGGCGGTGGCCGACCCCGAGGGTGGCGAGGTCCGGCTCTTTCCCAACCCCACCGTCCGCTGGCTGCACTGCACGGGCAGCGGAGTGGAACACATCACCTTCACCGACCTGCTGGGGCGGGTGGTGCTGCAGCACCGCGGCGGGGGCACTATCGACCTCGGCTCCTTGGCGCCAGGCTGCTATAATGCCCGCATAGAGAGTGCCGGCGGCGTGTTGCGGCAAACCATCGTCCGCCAGTAGTCAGCCGACCGACTCTTTGAGCTTCTCGGCGTTCTCGGCCAGCTGGAGCGCGTCGATGAGCGCCTCGATGTCGCCGTCCATAAAGGCGGCAAGGTTGTACATGGTGTAGCCTATGCGGTGGTCGGTGACGCGGCTTTGGGGATAATTGTAGGTGCGCACCTTCTCGCTGCGGTCGCCCGTGGCCACCATGGTCTTGCGTTTGCTCGACATCTCCTCCATATACTTGTTATACTCCCGCTCATAGAGGCGGGTGCGCAGCACCACAAGGGCTTTCTCCAGGTTCTTGATTTGCGACTTCTGGTCCTGGCAGCTCACCACAATGCCCGTGGGAATGTGGGTGAGGCGGACGGCCGAGTAGGTGGTGTTGACGCACTGGCCTCCCGGGCCGGAGGCGCAGAAGGTGTCTTTGCGCACATCGGCCATGTTCAGTTCCACGTCAAACTCCTCGGCCTCGGGCAGCACCACCACGCCGGCAGCCGAGGTGTGGACGCGCCCCTGGGTCTCGGTGGCAGGGACGCGCTGGACGCGGTGCACGCCGCTCTCGTATTTGAGCATCCCGTACACCTTCTCGCCCGTGACGTTGAAGGTGATGTCCTTGTAGCCGCCTGCGGTGCCTTCGTTGAAATCGACAATGTCAATCTTCCAGTGCTTCTTCTCGCAGTAGCGGCTGTACATTCGGAAGAGGTCGCCCGCAAAGATGCAGGCCTCGTCGCCGCCGGTGCCGCCGCGTATCTCGACCACCGCATTCTTGCTGTCGGTGGGGTCGGCGGGAATGAGCATAATGCGGATGTCTTCCTCCATCTGGTCGCGCCGCTCGGTGCATTCTTGCAGTTCGGCCTTGGCCATTTCGCGCAATTCGTCGTCCTTCTCGGAGGCAAGCAGGTCGCGGCACTCGGCAATGGTGTCTATGACCGACTTGTATTCGTGGTAGGCCTTCACCACCGGCTGCAGGTCTTTATAGTCTTTGCTCAGTTTCACATAGCGCTTCATGTCGGCAGTGACTTGGGGGTCGTTCATCTGCTGCTCAATCTCCTGATAGCGGGAGTAGATGGCTTCGAGTTTGTCAAGCATTGTAGTCTATAGGGTATATATGTAATGAATTGTGAATTTGCTGATTGCGAATTGGCTATTGGCAGTTTGCGGGGGGCGGCACCGCTGGCCCGGGGGCTGTCTCTCTGCGGGTTCTTCCTCACGGGGGGGGGCTGTCTCTCTGCGGCAGGGGTGATAATATCTCGGCAACCCTAACGATGGGGGAAGATGATTATTGCATTGGGTCTGAATTTTTTGAGGCGGCGGTGGCGTCCGCCGGGTTGGCATAGATGTCGATGAGTGCCGAGCGGAAGCCCGGGATATTGGGGTAGCGGGCCTCGGCCTCGTCGAGATAGCGGTTGAATGCTTCGACTGCTTCTGCCTCTTCAAATTGCTCAAAACCATGACGCAGGCAGCTTGCAATGCGGTTGTTGGCATAGAGGCGGCGATTGCGGTTGATACGTTGATCCAGCAGACGGGCCACCGCTTCGGGGCTTTCCCCGCAGTTGTCGAGGTCGTCGCGGTCCAAGGGCTGGCAGATGTGGAAATGGACGTGCCCCTTGAAATCTGTCACGCCGCTGATGATGCTCTGCGTGTCCTCGCCGGGCGCCTTCTGATAGGGTCCGAGGCGGCGGAGGCATACCTCGCGGGCCTTCTGCGGGCCGCAGGGCTCCCACTCGTAGGCAACGCATACCGGCACGATGTGCACCTCTTCGAGCGAGGCGGAGAGACTGCGGCGTCCGCCGCTGGAGGCTATCATCTTGATGAGGGCGGGGTCGGTGACATCCTGTCCGTTTTTGGAGCGTCCGTTGCTTTGGGCAATCCACACGCTCTCGCCCTCCCCGACTATGTGGCGGCGCATTGTGGCGGAGAGCCGCAGCAAGGCCCGGCCGTACTCCACCGCCGAGCCGCCCCGCTCCACGCCAATCATCTTGCACGGCTCGGCCAGCAGCGCCATGAGGGGCATTTCGTAGAGGTTGGTCCCCACCACCTCGTAGGCGGCTTCGCGTCCCTCACTCATCAGGACACACTGCAGGAGCATGGCGTCAAGCACTATGTCGCGGTGGTTGGAGACGAAGAGGCAGGGCCGCCCGTCGTCGATATACTCCAAGCCGCCGCAGGTGTAGGTGGTCATGGTGCGGCCGATGACCCTACGGCAGGCGGGATCCATCACCTGGTGCAGGAAGGTGCGGGTGTCGGGTATGGACTCCACCTGGCGGCGGGTCTGCTCAAGCGTCTGCCCCGGAAAGACTATCGGGGCGATTTTGGCGAAGAGATCGTTGGCTGTGAGTGCTTTCAGGATTTGACGGAAGTCGGTGTCGGACATGATGTTGGTTTCTCTATTTGGGGGTAGATTATTCGTAACGTTAACTGTCGGCAGGGGAGGGGGCGGCGGTCCAATAGTCCCACGATAGCTGAGCCTGTCGGTGGAGCATTTCAAGCCCGTTGGCGGTTGCGGCCCCGCGGGCGGCGGCTTCGGACAAGAAGCGGGTGGTTGGGGGATTATACACCAAGTCGAAGCAGAGGTGCTTGGGGGATAGGTTGTCGAGATACGGCCACGGGGTGCTGTCGGCGCGGGGAGTCATGCCCGCGGGCGTGGCGTTGACGATGAGGAACGCCGAGGCGGCTCGGCGGGCGGCTTCGGCGTAGGTGATTTGGCCGGCGGCGGGGCTGCGGGAGACGAGCGCCGGCTCAATGTCGAGGCTGCGGAGGGCGGCGGCCACCGCTTTGGCGGCGCCGCCGGTGCCCAAAACCAAGGCCGGCGACTGCCTGTGCCACGGCTTGAGAAGCGGCAAGAGCGAAGCGCGGAAGGCAGGAGCGTCGGTGTTGTGTCCTATCAGCCGCCCGTTGCGGACGGCCACGCAGTTGACGGCTCCCACGGCTTCGGCCTCGGGGGTGAGCACGTCGAGGAACTCCATCACCGCCACCTTGTAGGGCAGGGTGACATTGAAGCCCGCCAGCCCCACGGACTCCACCCAATGGCGGAAGCCCGCAAGCGAATCGAGTTCATAAAGCCCATAGACCGAATCCCCCACGCCCTCGCGGGCAAACATAGCCTCGAACCACCGCTGCGAAAACGAGTGGCCAAGCCTCGCCCCAATCAGTCCGTACCGTTTCATGCTGCAAAGATACGAAAAAATAATGGTTTGGCGAGAAGTGGTTTTTTTTTCGTATCTTTGCAACCCTAAACTGCCTCCTCTCATGATAAAGGTATTCCGCTATATATTACTCGTTATTAATGCCTTGTTTGCGCTGGCACTGATTGTGTCAACCTTGGCGGGACGCATACCGCCCGACCAAATGGCCGCGGTGTCCATCTTGAGCTACGGCTATTTTCTGCTCGTTCTCATCAACGTTGTGTTCATCCTCGTATGGCTCTTCCTTTCGCGGTGGGAGTTTCTGCTGTCGGCCACGGCCATTGTGGTTCGGTTCTCGTTCCTGCCGCTGTTCTTCCAAGTGGGGGGGACGCTGGAGGCTCCGGCCGCCGCCGACAACGTGAAGGTGATGACTTTCAACAGCCACAACTTCGCCGGTCTCGACAGCGACACGCTGATGACCAAGGACTCGGGCGCGGTGCTTTTCCTGTCGATACTGGACGAGGAAGAGCCCGACGTGCTGTGCATCCAAGAGTGCTTTGCCCCCTGCAACGAGCAGGTCAACCTGATAGACAGCCTCAAGGCCCGCGGCTACCGCCACTACTATGGCGTGCATGGCGACAACCCCAAGGCGGCATCGCTGCTCTTCTCCCGCTGCCGCATAGTGCAGGGCCACGACATGGACCACAAGTCGAAGTTCTATGCCGACATTGTGAAGAACGGGCACAAGTTCAGGGTGTGCTGCGTGCACCTCGACTCCTACCAGTTGGGCGAGGCCGACAAAGCCAGCCTCGACAACCTCACGGGGCTCCACCCCGACAGCAGCACCCACAAGCTGGTGGATAAGTTTGTGGAGACCACCCGCCGCCACCAGGCGGAATGGAACGACGAGCTGCTCCCCCTCATCGAAAAAACCAAGGTGCCCATCATTGTGGCGGGCGACTTCAACGACACCCCCGCCTCCTATATCTACCAGCAGATAACCCACCACCTCAACGACCCATACGTAGAGCAGGGCCGAGGCTTCGGCACCACCTATCACGGCCCCTTCCCCGCCTTCCGCATCGACTTCATCTTCCACAGTCCCGAACTGGAAGCCCTCTCCTACAAGCGCGTCAAGACCAATATCTCCGACCACTACCCCATCGTGGCGCAGTTTCAATTTCCGAACCAGCCATGACCAAGAAGGAGCGTTTTGAGCGGATGATAGCCTACTTCGAGGAGGCGAGGCCCACGGCTCAGTCGGAGCTGGTGTATGAGGACCCCTACCAGCTCCTTGTGGCGGTGATACTCTCGGCCCAGTGTACCGACAAGCGTGTGAACCTCACCACTCCCGCCCTCTTTGCGGCCTATCCCACCCCCTGCGAGCTGGCGCAGGCCACCCCCGAAGAGGTGCTGGAACTCATCCACTCCATCTCCTATCCCAACAACAAGAGCCGCCACCTTGTGGGCATGGCGCAGAAGCTGGTGGCCGACTTCGACGGCGAGGTGCCGAGCGACATCGACGAGCTGCAAACCCTGCCCGGCGTGGGCCGCAAGACGGCCAACGTCATTGCGTCCGTCATCTTCAACCTGCCCGCCCTGGCGGTCGATACGCACGTCTTCAGGGTGGCCAACCGCATCGGCCTCACCCGCAATAGCAAGTCGCCCCTCCAGACCGAGCGTGAACTCATCCGGCACATTCCGCCTGAGAAAATACCCATCGCCCACCACTGGCTGATACTCCACGGCCGCTATGTGTGCCAGGCCCGCAAGCCCCACTGCGCCGAATGCGGCATAGCCGACCTCTGCGAGTACCACCGTGCCCAGCAGCGGCGGGGCGACAAAGCCGAAAAGCCATGCTGACACACCCGCTCTTCCTCCTCGGCCTCTTGGGCGTGGGAATACCCATTGCCATCCACCTGCTCCAGCTGCGGCGCTACCGGAAGGTCTATTTCAGCAATGTGGTCATGCTGCAGGAACTGCAGAACGAGAACCGCCGGCAGAACAACCTTCGGCGGCTGCTCATCTTGGCGGCCCGCATACTCTTTGTGGTCTTTTTAGTGCTGGCCTTCTGCCAGCCCGTCGTCCGGCGCCCGCAGGGGCGGCAGCAGCCGGGCGGCACCGCCGTGAGCGTATATATCGACAACTCGTTCAGCATGGAGTGCGGCGGCATGGACGGAAGCCTCGTGGAGTCGGCCAAGCAGAAAGCCCGCGAAATTGCCGCCGCCTACCGCCCCGGCGACCAGTTTCAGCTGCTCACCAACGACGCCTCGGGCGGCCAGTTTCGCTGGCTCAGCCGCGAGGAGTTCCTCTCCGCCGTCGAAGACCTGAAGATTTCGCCCGTCACTGTCCCGCTCTCCGCCATCGCCACCCGCCAAAACGACTTCCTCCGCTCCAGTCCCGCCGCCAACCGCCACGCCTACCTCTTGAGCGACTTCCAGCAATCGACAGCCGACATAGCCTCCTGCCCGTCGGACAGCGCCGTCCAGCCCACCTTCATCCACCTCGAAGGCACCAAGGCCGACAACCTGTTCATCGACAGCATAGCGTTTGACTGCCCGGCCTACTTCCCCGGCGCCTCGGTGCAGGTGCGTGCCACGGTGAAGAACTACGGCGGTTCCGCCGTCGAGGAGGTGCCGCTCCGCCTCTTTGTGGAGGGACGGCAGCGGGCGCTCGCCTCGGTCGATATTGCAGCGGGCAGCTCCGCCACCGCCACCCTCGCCTTCACCATCGACCAAGCCGGTCCCTTGCAGGGCTATGTGGAGACGACCGACTATCCCATCACCTTCGACGACCGCTGCTTCTTCACCCTCGACGTGCGGAGCCGGACCCCCATGCTGGCCATCGGCGAGGACGAGAACCCGTTCCTGCGCCGCCTCTTCGAGGGCGACTCGCTGGTTTGCTATCGCACCACCGTCCCCACGCAGGTGGACTACACCCGCCTGACCGACCACAACTTTATCGTCCTGAACGAACTCCGCACCATCCCGTCGGGACTGGCGCAGGCGCTGACGACTTTTGCCGAGCAGGGCGGCACCCTCCTTGCGGTGCCGGCACGCGATGCCGACCCCGACACCTACAACCAGCTGCTCGCCGCCCTCCACGCCCCGCTGATTGGGCCGTGGAAGGGGGAGAAGGCGCGTGCCGCCGCAATCGACTTCGACCACGACCTCTTCCGGGGGGTCTTTCGGGGGAGGCACGACGAGGCGGAGATGCCCACCGCCGACGGTTTTTTCCGGCTGACCGCCCCGCAGGGCACGGCGGCAACGCCCGTGATACGGCTCAATAGCGGCGACGGCTACCTCACCGCCACCCCCTGCGGCGGCGGCAGGGTCTATCTCTTTGCCGGCCCCCTGCGGCCCGAATACACCGACTTTGTACAACAGGCGCTCTTTGTGCCGGCACTCTACAATATGGCGCTTTTTGCCTCGCCCCGTACCGCGCCCTGCCACTCGCTTTCCTGTGCCGACCCCATCCGGCTGGCCCGGCGCTACGACCCCGACCGTCCGCCCCACCTCACCGCCCGACCCCAGCCCGGACAAAAGCGCGCGAAGGAGGGCGCAGACCTGATTCCCGACCTCCGCACCGTCGGCGGAATCCAGTTTCTCGTGCCTCACGGCGAAGTGGCCGCGGCGGGCAACTACCACCTTGCCGCCCCCTCCGACACCGCCGCCGAAGGGCTCTCGTTCAACTACAGCCGCCAAGAGTCGGAACTCGACTTCTACAGCCGGGCCGAACTGAAAGGGCTGCTCCGCGAAGCGGGGATAGCCAATGCCGAGGTGGCGCCCAACGCCCGCAAATCGATGGAGGACTACGTCCGCCGCCGCACCGAGGGGACACCCCTGTGGCGGTGGTGCCTGCTGGCGGCCCTCCTCTGCCTGCTGGCCGAGACGGCGCTGATTCGCCTCAGCCGCGGCACCCATACCTCCTGACCGTCATTACGCCATGCTTCAAATCGAAAATATCACCAAGACCTACGGCACCTTTCGGGCGTTGGACAATGTGAGCCTCAGCGTCCGCCCCGGCACCGTGTTCGGCCTTATCGGCCCCAACGGGGCGGGCAAAAGCACCCTCATCCGCATCATCAACCACATCATCGCACCCGACAGCGGACGGCTGCTCTTCGACGGCCGGCCCATGACCGACGCCGATGTGGAGCAGATAGGCTACCTGCCCGAAGAGCGGGGCTTGTACAAGAAAATGCGCGTGGGCGACCAGGCGGTATATCTCGCCCGCCTCAAAGGGCTGGACAAGGGCGAAGCCGAGCGGCGGCTGCACGAGTGGTTTCGGCGGTTTGACATCGACGACTGGTGGAACCGCCGCGTGGAGGAACTCTCCAAGGGAATGCAGCAGAAGGTGCAGTTTGTGGTGACGGTGCTGCACGCCCCGCGGCTGCTCATCTTCGACGAGCCGTTCAGCGGCTTCGACCCCGTGAATGCCGACCTGCTGAAACGGGAGATGCTGCGCCTCAAAGCGCAGGGGGCCACCATCATCTTCTCCACCCACAACATGGCCTCGGCCGAAGAGCTGTGCGACGACATCGTCCTCATCAACCGCTCGCAGGTGGTGCTGTCCGGATCGCTGCCCGCCCTCCTCGCTGCCCACCCCGGCAAAGGGCTGGAGCGAATCTTTATCGACACCGTCACCCAAAACCACTAACCGACCGTCATGTCCAAGACCCTGCTTGTCATCCAGCGCGAGTACCTCACCCGCGTCCGCAAACCCTCCTTTTGGATTCTCACCATCGTGGTGCCAATTCTCATAGCCGGCCTTTATGCCATCCCCATAGTGCTGGCCTCCAAACCTATTGAGCACGCCAATGTGCTGGTGGCCGACGAGACGGGCCTCTTTGAGAGCGAGTTTCGCTCGGTGCGTGAGGTGACCTATCTCGGAGCGGGGAGCTTGGACTTCGCCAAACGGCAGATGGAGCAGTCCGACACCATCGACGCCATTGTCTATGTGCCGCGCACCGAGACCATGCTTCCCACCAACGCCTATCTCTACTACCGCTCCGACCTGCCGTCGGTGGCGGTGCAGACCGACGTGGAAGCCCAGCTTCAGGAGATACTCCGCAACCGCATACTCATCGACATACACGGTATCACCCCCGACGAGTACGCCATGCTCACCTCCACCCGCATGACCCTGCGGACGCAGGATATAGAGACCGGGCGCGACGGCTTCCTCAAAGTAAAAATGGCGGTGGGGGGGCTGCTGGCGCTGCTGGTGTTCATGGCCGTGTTCCTCTTCAGTTCGCAAGTGATGAGGGGGGTGATGGAGGAGAAATCCTCCCGCATTGTCGAAGTCATCGTGAGCAGCGTCAAGCCCTTTCAGCTGATGATGGGCAAGGTGGTGGGCATAGGGCTGGTGGGCCTCACCCAGTTCGTGCTGTGGGTCATGCTGTCGGGAGCGGCGTTGGGCGGCCTCCGCCTCGCCCATGCCGACCTTTTCGACCAAGCCCTGAAGAACCGCAACCTCACCGAAATTGCCACCAAAGGCAGCGATGCCACCGCCCAAATGGCGGCGGCCCAGCTCGACGAAGCCCGCTATCAGGCCGGCGAGGGAGCCGACAAGTCGGTGCTGGAGCTCATCGAAGGGCTCTCCTCCATCAACTTCGGACTCCTTGCCGCGCTGTTCCTCTTCTACTTTGTGGTGGGCTACCTGCTCTACGCCTCGCTTTTTGCCGCCGTGGGGTCGCTGGTTGATAGCGAGACCGACTCGCAGCAGTTCACCATCCCCGTCACCATACCTCTGGTGCTGTGCATACTGCTCATGCCCGCCATGATTCAGGAGCCTTCGGGCACATTGAGTGTGTGGCTCTCCGTCATCCCCTTCACCTCGCCTGTGGCCATGCTCCTCCGCATTCCCTTTGGGGTGAAGATAGGCCAGCTGGTCCTCTCCATGGTGCTGCTCCTCGCCGCCTTCCCCTGCTGCATCTGGGCCGCCTCCAAAATCTACCGCAACGGCATCCTCCACTACGGCCGGAAACTCACTTGGAAAGACCTCGCCCATTTCCTCAAAGTCAGAAAATAGCCTACCAAAACCATAAAGCGATGAAAAGACCGTCAATAATCAATCTTGCGGCAGCCGCTGCGGTGCTTTTGGGCTGCTGCTTAGGCATTTCGTGCAAGAAAGACAATTCCTCTGCCGCGGCAGAGACGCGTGCCGCCTCCATCCTTCTGCTGCGGCTCAACACGGACATCACCCTGCCCACGGGGCAGACCGTCCGCCTCAACGACTCCATCCTCGAGATGTTCGACATAGCCGCCGAAGTGACGGCAGGCGCCGATAGGAAGAGCGGAACACTCGCGGGCGACTCGCTCCGCCTCGAAGCCGTCGCCACGGCCGTTCCCTCGCAGGGCGAAATCAAGGTCACCGTCACCCCAAAGGCTTCATTCACACCCGACACCACCAAGAAATACACCTTCGGACTTGCCTACAAAGTGGGCTTCACACAGGCCGCAGCCGGCGGATCGCCCTCCTTTGTCGGCGAAGAGAACGACATCTATTACAAAGGCATGAAAGGCTCATACCTTGCCACCCATCTGGACGACCTCGCCGCCCTGCTCTCCAAAACGCTGTCCAAGACCCACACCTTCTCCAAATAGGTTCATTATGGAAAAAGAACACAGCGGGGTCATTTACATCCTGACCAATCCCTCCTTTCCCGACTACGTGAAAATCGGCTATGCCGACAATATAGAGCAGCGGCTCAGGCAGCTGAACAATAGCGAATGCATTCCCTTTGCATTCAGGGCATACGCCATGTACGAAGTCCGCGACCGTCTCACCGACAAAGTCCTCCACGGGCTTATCGACAACCTCAACCCCGACCTCCGCTCGCTCGACAGTTTCGACGGCAAGAAGCGGGTGCGGGAGTTCTATGCCATGTCGGCCGAGGAAGCTTACAATCTGTTGGACGCGATAGCCAAAATCAGCGGCACCACCGACCGGCTGAAGAAGCTCACCCCCGAGGGGCACGAGCAGGAAGATGAGAAGATAGCCCGCGAAATCTCCGAAGTCACCCGCCGCAAGAATTTCAACTTTGCCGAGTACGGAATCCAGCCTGGGGCGGAACTGGTCTTCATCGAGGACGAGCGCATAAGGCCCGTGGTGGTTGACGACCGCCGAATCACATACGCTGGCGAGACCACGTCAGTCTCCGCCCTCGCCCAAAAGCTGAAAGGGCTGACCCACCCGATACAAGGCACCCTCTACTTCACCTACAACGGCGAGATACTCACCGACCTGCGGAGCCGCAAAGAGAAAGAAGCCGAACAAAAAGAGGCCGAATAGCGGGACAGCCACAGGCTGGCGCGGACATCACGCTATCGGCTCAATAGGCTTCTCGTGTGGTCGTTGCTCTGCAGGACACCGTCGGAAATGCCCTTTTTGACAATTGAGCCGATAAACTCGGCTTCTGTGGGGTATTCGCTCACTCGGGCTCCTCCGATGATTAGGTTGATGCCTTCGATGGTCGTGCTTCTGATTTGGTCGAATGCCAGCGACCACTTAGCCTGGTCTGACCACTCCAATCGGAAAGTGCAGAAATCCACAGGGGACCCGGGATTGGAGGCAGTCAGCTTGGAGCAGTCGGTGGTGGCCTGCAGGTAGTCGATAGCCAAATCCTGCACAACGAAAACAATCTTTCTGTGCCAACTCTCCACAATCTTTCCCTTCTTGTAGGCTTGCTGCATCATGGTTTTTGCAAACTCGTTTGCCCAATTTATGCCAAAACTCGGTTTCTTGGAGCCGGTGTAGCCGCCCGTCTCGATTAGCTCTTTGACGTAGGGGTAGGGCGTGCCAGTTGTTCCGGCTGCCTGAATCTCAACGCATAAGAAGTCTTTCACCCTGTCGTATTTGTCAACCTCCACCGCTACATAGTCCACATTGCCGCCAACCCCAAGATTCACCTCTTGAATCCATTTGACATTCTTCCACTTCGAGAGATACTCTCTCCGAATGGCCTCAAACATGGACTCCTCTTTAAATCTTTGAGGACAGATGATTACCGGCTTTATCTCTTTGCCCTTGTTGACAGACGAACCCACTGAGCAAATGCCCACCTTGACATTCGGCTCGCTTTTCCTTGGCTTCACGCAAGTCCCCTTAATATACTTGCAGTATTGTTGTTTGATGGCAAGCCGGCAGGACTCCGATTTGTCCTCAAAGTCATAGCCAAACACTTCAACGGGATGTTTCCCGATTCTCTTATCCGTCATAGCAGCGTTCCATTATTAGCGATTCTGTCTTTCGAGGTTTTGATATACTCGGGACTCAGGTCGATTCCGACCCCTTTCCGCCCAAGTTTGAGCGAGGCCGAGACAGTGGTTCCCGTGCCGTTGAACGGGTCCAGTACGATGCCTCCTTCGGGGCAGGTGGCCAGTATGGGGATTCTCAGCAGTTCCTCGGGATATACCGCACAGTGTTTGTCGGTGCGCCAGGTGTCCTCGGTGACGATGTTCCAAACATCGCTCGGAAGGTGTCCTTTGGCATAAATCTTCATGATGTAGTAGCCCCGGTTGACGAGTTCCTTTGCCCTGCCGCTGATTTTGACATCGTCGCTGTGCCAGGTTCGCTGCGCCCCTCTGATGGTCATACGGAAGTCGTTCACCAGCCCGGAGCGTATCTCTGCCAGCACCTCGTCAAGCGCCTTTGTCGCATTCGCCTTCTCCTGCTCGGTCAACTCGGTGCTTTCGGCGATGAGCCTGCGGTACTTTTTCCCGCTCACGCCCGTCGAGGAGGTTGTGGCTTCGGCATCTATTACGGGCAACTTTGAGGGCTTAATGCGGATGGCGTCGGCATCGTAATAGTACTTTTTCGACTTCACGAAGTGGAAGACGTGCTCGTATGAATCCCTCAACCTGTCCTTGGCGCTCTGTGTCCCCTTCAGTTGGTGCCATATCACATCATTCCGCATAATCCATCCGCTGTCGATAAGGGAAATTGCGACGCGCCACGGCATACCCAAGAGGGCTTTGTCAACATATTTGTCGCCCAAGTTGAGCCAAAACGACCCATCGTCTTTCAGCACACGGCGGGCTTCGTCAAAAATCTCTGTCAATGCCGAGACGTATTGCTCAAACCGATTCTCGTTGCCTATCTCGTGTACGTCGCTCCCATTATCATACGAGCGCATTCCCCAGTAGGGTGGCGACGTGATGATGCAGTTGACCGACCTGTCGTCCATTTGCTTCAAAACGGACATACAGTCCCCCAAGTAAAATTTATATCTCTCGTTTTCTTGCAATGGAGTCATCTCAGCATAATTGTTTCTCGTTCCACATTGATGGCGAAGGGGGTGAATGCGAATTGCTGCCGCTTTTTCTCGATGGTTGTGACGTTGGTATTGATGGCACGAGAGCCTTTGCCGATTTCGGCGTTCACTTGATTGATGACAGTTGTGATGTGTGTCAGTTCGGCGATGAGCGTATTCGTGTCGATTTGGTGGGAGTCCCCTCTGAAGGTGAGCCGCAATGCGTTCTGTTCCATAATTGATTACACGAGAAGTAATACCAAACCTCTTCGTTGCAAAGGTAAGCATTTTTTTCCATTCAGCTCAGAATCGGGTCTTTTTCTTTTTCAGGTGCCGACGTTATACACCTTCTGCACCTTGATGTTGGACTCAAAAGTTACACTTCCTATTGGAAATTAGGAGTTGCATTTATTAGTTGAACTTAGGTTTTATCGTCAATGCCGTCACGGGCTTCGACGAGTCGAGCTTCACCCTTCAGCAGGGCAACAGCGCCCTGTTGCTGTGGGCGGTGGTCAGCTTCGTGCTGCTGCTGATATTCCCTGTGCTGCACTACAGCCTGTGCATGGGTGTGAAGGGCGTGTTTGCCGGCGTATTCTTCACCGTGGCGTGGTTAGACACCGTCTTGGTGGCCATTCTGCTCGTCTTCGATGTCGGGAAGAATGGGGCGGCGCTGGAGGGGGCAGACATGACGGTGGCGCAGACGCTGCACAAGGGGCTGTTTTGGCGGAGTGTGGTGGGTGTGGCTGTTTCTGAACGCCAGTGTGTGACGCTCGATGTGTTCCTTGACTAGTGAGAGGCTCCAGGCACTGGGTCGAGTTGTCCGAGTGTTCGGAAGGCACTGGGCTAAGGAATATTCAAGACCCGGCATCCAAAGGAATCCTTGGGGTGGTTCGGCCGGGCGAAAAGAGGTGGACCTGTAGGATGGTTTTGCGAGGCAGCAGAGAGGGGTAAGTCCGCCCTTGCGGGAGCAGCCGAATCGGCCAGTTGGGGCGGCTGACGAGGAGGGGTTTGGCTCTGAAAAAGGATGAAAAGAGCGAATAATCAAGGCAAAAAAGCCTTGGTGTAGGGCGACGACAGGAAAAAAGTGCAAATGTATCTAATTTAATATTAGGCAGATACCCCCCCCCTATAAAAAAGATAGACGAATGTGCGGGGAATTGGGGGAAAAGTTGTATATTTGCAGCGTGGATGGCTTCCAACATCAACGAATCCATTCAACAACAAAGGCGTGGCAGGGTGGGCGTTGTTGCCAAAAGGAGTCCAGCGACAGCGCCGCCCAACCTCAAAGCCTCCAAAAAAGCCAAAGGACTCCACAAGAAAAACTATGAAACCATTCAAGATTACGAGTCTTTTCTGTGTGCTAATTGCCACGGCGATGATGCTTGGCTCCTGCAAAAAGGACCTTGCAGAAAACTTGGCCACGCCCAGTGCTGCCGAAATCCAATCGCCTAAATACGCCGCATACCAAACCTATTGGACGTATAGCGACAGCACGAAAGTCCTCTTAGAGGTGAGGGCAGTCAACGACAGCGTGACCGACATCTTTGTGAACGGACACCGCTCCTCGATACTCGACAGCAAAAAGGCGCACACCTACCACGAATTGGTGGATGCTTTGGGAGCGTTTGGACAGGCCATTGAGCAGTACGACTGCGTCCGGCTCG
>DCJB01000072.1 GCA_002317325.1 Bacteroidales bacterium UBA1711 | reverse complement strand
CCCCCCCCCTCCGCCCCTCCGCCACCGTATATGGCACTAAAAAAAGCCGAGGGGGAGGCTGCTGGCCTTCCCCCCCGGCGGGATTTGCAATAAACGGCTAAACCGCTTACTTCTTGACAATCTTCTCGACGCGCACGCCCTCGGGGACGATGACGCGGAGGAAATAGACGCCGCAGCCGAGGCTGCTGATGTCGATGCTGCCCGCGGCGGCACGGTCTATGACCACACGTCCGCTCGCATCCACAATCTGAATCTGGCGGATGCCCTCGCCGCTGACGTTGATGGCGCTGTGGGCGGGGTTGGGATAGACGCTGATGCTGGCGTTGGCGGCATTCTCGATACCGACGGCCTGCTCGAGGTCAACAACGATGTCGTCAACGTCGAGATAGAACATATCGGTCACATCGTGGTGGCGGAAAGCCACGGCGATGGTCTGGCCGCCGTAAGGAGTGAGGCTTATCTGCTTCTGCTCCCAGTCGGCACCCGCAACGCCCGTCCACTTGGGAGTGGCGGCGGGGTCGAAACCGGCAGCGGGGTCGGTGATGACATAGACGGAGTAGTTCTCGGCGCAGTAGCTGGCGTCCTGACCCTTGGCATACCAAGTGAGGCGGCTGGTGCCCTCGGGCAGGGCGATGGCGGGGCTTATCAGCGTGTTGTCGGGCGTGAGGGGTCCGAGGTTGTTGATGTAGGAGGCCGATGAGGCGAATCCCTCACTGCTGTTGTGGCCGGCGCCTTCGCCATAGAGGTAGGCGGCATCCCAGGTGTAGCCGTCGCCGTCGCGGTCGTCGGCCTGCCAGCAGCCGAGGCTGCCGTCTTCAAAGTCGGAGCTCCAGGGGAACTGGGCAACGGATCCGCAGTCGATGATGTTGATGACGAAGGAGTCGCTGTCGGTGCCGGCGGCATTGGTGGCCACGCAGGTGACTGTGTACTGCCCGGCAACGGCCCAAACAGCGGTGGCGGTGGAGCCGGTGGCGGTGGGGTTGACGGCGCCGTCAAAGGTCCAGCTGCAGGCAGCCGAAGTGCCGGAGGTGAAGGTCACCTCGTCGCCCATGCGGGCGGAGGCGGGCCCGGCAATCTCAACCACGGGAGCGCTGAGGGGGCGTACAACCACGCCGTAGAGGGCGATGGCCACCTGGTCGGAGCAGTCGTGGTGACGGAAGGCGATGCGGATGTCCTGTCCCGCAAAGGCCGAGAGGTCGAGGGTCTGAATGGAGGTGGCGCCGGCGAGGGTCTCGCTGAACAGCGGGCTGTTGATCACGCTCTCAAAGGCAGAGTCGGCATTGTAGGCATATACGCTGTAGTGCTCCTCGGGATAACTGGTGTTGCCGGGCCCTATCTCATAATAGACCTCGAAGTTCTGAGCGGCGGGAATCTCGAGGCGGGGCGAGACCAGGAGGTCGTCGGGGGTGATGGGACTCTCGGTCTCGGTGTCGTAGGACCAGTTGATGGCGCCCACGCCCTCATAGTAGCTCCACGTCTTGCCGTCATTGTTGCGGTCAACCGATTCCCAGCAGCCCAGGTCGGGCCCCTCGGAAAAGTCGGTGGTGTAGGGAAACTCGGAAACCAATCCGCAGTCGAAGATGTCGATGGAGGCGTAGGCGGTGTCGGTGCCGGCAGCGTTGCTGGCAAAGAGCATCACCTGATAGGTGCCGGCCGAATCCCAGCGGGCCTCGCCCACCAAGCCGCTGTCGGTGACGGCGGCGCCGGCGGCAAAGGACCAGGTGGCAGCCGTGGGCTGCACGCCGTTGACGGAGGTGGCGGTAAAGGCGACTGTGTCGCCCACCTTGGCGCGGACGAGGTTGGAGATGGCCATTTCAGGGACTTCGAGTCCGCCTATGCGGAGGTCGTCGATGAGGATGCCGTAGTTGTCGCTCCCGGCGTGGTGGAAGGCAATCCAGATGGTCTGCCCGGCAAAGCCCGAAAGGTCGGCCGATATGCGGGCGAACTCACCGTCCGCGGCGGCGAAAGGAATGAGCACGGTGTCGAAATCGGACACAGCGGAAGGCTGAGACGTGGCAACGAGCACCTCTATGCTGTCGGGATAGCTGTCATCCAAGGAGCGGGTCCAGAAAGCGAGGCTGAACGCGGCGCCCGCGGGCAGGCTCACAGCAGGGGACACCAAATAGTTGTCTGCATTCACGGCATGACCGGCAAGCACGGGGAAAATGCCCCAGAAGAGGTACATCGAGTCGGGATAGTAGCTCCAGCTCACCAAAGCGTCGGCACCCGAGTGGGCGTACTCGGCGCCAAGGCCGGTGGTGTCGTAGAGTATGTCCATCTGCGGCCCGATGGGCTGCCAGTTGTGACCCTCGTTGTCGCCGCCCATCACCGACCACTGGCCCATGCCGTTGTCAAAACTGGTGGTGTAGGGGAAGGTGCTGATGGTGTCGCTGATGGTCTTGCTCTCGCCATACATGGCAGGGCGGGCGGCGTGGCGCTTCATCATCTGTCTCATTTGGGGCATGGCCGCGGCCACTGCCTTCTTCGAGTTGTCGGTCGGCTTGGTGCTAAGACCTTTCTGGGCGAAAGCGCCGCAGGTCATCAGCATGGCAGCCAACATTGTAAGAACTGTCTTCTTCATTTGGATTGTTTGTTAGTTAGGTGATTTGATAAAGTGTTTCTTTTATTTGAGTTTCTGTAGAACGGAGGCGGAGGCGCATTATTGTGCGGCGGAGGCAAAATAACAAGGGCCTACTCCTGATAATAGACCCGCTTGACCCGCGGCGATACGGAGGTGAGTATCTCGTAGGGAATGGTGCCGGCCGACTCCGACATCTGCTGCAGCAGCCGGGCGTCGCCGAAGAGCACCACTTCGTCGCCCTCATGGCAATCCACACCGGTGACATCGAGGAAGCACATATCCATGCAGATGCTGCCGATTATCGGCACCCGGGCGTCGCCCACCATCACGCTGCCGTTGCCGCAGCCTAAGTGCCGGCTGAGGCCGTCGGCGTAGCCGATGGAGATGATGGCAATCACCGAGTCGCGCTCGGCCACCCAGCGGCGGTTGTAGCCCACCGAGTCTCCCGCCGGCACGCGCTTGAGCTGCGATATGCGGGTCTTGAGGCGGCTCACGGGACGCAGCCGGCTCTGCACCTCCGGCTCGGGCGAAATGCCATAAAGGCCTATGCCGAGGCGCACCATGTCCATCTGCGCCTCGGGAAAACGGGTGATGCCCGACGAGTTGAGGATATGGCAGTCTATGGAGGGATTCTCGGCGCTCAGGGTGCCGGCCAGGCCCGCCTTGAGGCGGCCGCTCCACCGGCGGAAGCGGTCGATCTGGAGGCGGGTGAAGTCGTCCATGGCGGGGTCTTCGCTGCAGGCCAGGTGCGAGAAGACCGACTTCACCTGCAGCCGGCACCCCTCGGCGCCAAAACGGCGGCAGAGCTCGTCGAGGTCGTCGCAGCCGAAGCCGAGGCGGTGCATACCCGTGTCCACCTCCACGTGGACAGGCACCTTGCTCCCGGCCTCGCCTATCAGCCGCACCGCCTCCGAAAAGGAGTCGAATACGCGGAAACTGTAGATGTCGGGCTCTAATCGGTAGCGTATGATGTCGTCGAAACTCTCCTCTTCAGGATTCATCACCATGATGGGGAGGGTGATTCCGTTGCGGCGGAGGTCAACCCCCTCGTCGCTGTATGCCACCGTGAGGTAGTCGGCATGATTGTATTGCAGCGCCGAGGCCACTTCCACCTTGCCCGCACCGTAGGATGCCGCCTTCACCATGGCCATGAGCTTCGTGGTGGGACGTATGCGCGAGCGGTAGTAGTTCAGGTTGGAGACCAAGTTGTCGAGGTTCACCTCCATGATGGTCTGGTGCGACTTGCGCTGGAGCATCTTGGCCACGTCTTCAAAACGGAAGCGCCGCGCCCCCTTGAGCAGGATGGTCTCGCTGGCGAAGGTGTCGAAGTTGTGGCGGCGGAGGAAGGTCTCGGTGTCGGCAAAGAAGGCGGCGCCGAGTCCCTCAAAAAGCGACTGGTTGCGGCACAGCGCCTCTCCTATGCCGATGAAACGGCTGATGCCGCACTGGCGTATGAGGGCCGACGCCTGGGCATAGAGCTCGGCTTCGGGCATCCCGGCCTGAAGAATGTCGCTCATGATGAGCGTCTTCTTGAAGTGGCTGCGCTCGTGGCGCACATAGTCGAGGGCAATGGAGAGGGAGTTGAGGTCGAGGCTGTAGCTGTCGTTGACAAGGAGGCAGTTGTTGACGGCTTCGTTCAGTTCGAGCCGCATGGCCACGGGGGTGAGCCGGCGGCAGCGGCGGGCGATGTCGTCAGCCCCGTAGCCGAGGAAGAAGAGCAGGGCGATGCAGTGCATGGCATTCTCGGCCGAAGCCCGGTCAACAAAGGGAATCTCTATGTCCGCCCGCCGCCCGCCGCACTCGACCGCAAGGCGCGTGCGGCGCTCCTCCACCGCCACGGAGCAGAGCCGGACGGCGTTGCCCTCGCCTGTGCCCCAGGTGAAAAGCCGCTTGCCGCGGAAACTCTCCTTCTCCGACACCGCCGAGTGTATCTCCTTGTGGTCGGTGCAGTAGATGAGGACGTCGCAGCGGGTGAAGAGCTGCAGCTTCTCGGCAACTTTCTGATAGCGGGTGAGGAAGTTCTCCTCGTGGGCCTGCCCTATGTTGGTGAATATGCCGACGGTGGGATTGATGACCTCGCGCAGCCGCTCCATCTCGCCCGCCTCCGATATGCCGGCCTCAAAGACGCCCAGCTGGTGGGTGCCGTCTATCTGCCACACGGACAACGGCACCCCTATCTGCGAGTTGTAGCTGCGCGGACTGGAGACCACCCGTAGGCTGTCGGAAAGCAGCTGCACTATCCAGTCTTTGACTATGGTTTTGCCGTTGCTGCCCGTGATGCCCACCACCGGAATGTCGTACTGGAGCCGCCGCCAGCCCGCAAGCTGCTGGAGGGCGGCCACCACCTCTTTGACGTGCCAGAAGTTGGCGCCGCGGCAGCGCGAGAACAGGGCGCCGTAGTCGGCCGCAGCAGCAGCCGGCACCACAAAGTTGCGGCAGCCGCGGCGGAAAAGGTCCTCCACATAGCGGCAGCCCGTGTTGCGCTTGGTGGGAATGGCGAAGAAGAGGCAGTCCGCCACATCGCCCGCCCGACGGCTGTCGGTGATCAGGTGCTCAAAGGAAGCCTCGGGCTGGACCACCTCCGACGAGACGCTCCTGATGATCGTATTTATCTCAATTGCTTTCAATGGGTAAGTATTTTGTAGCCAATTTGGCAGTGGAGGCAGTCGTGGGGGTCGCAGTAGCAGGTGTACAGCTGGATGAGGGCTTGGCTGTCGGCCGCATTGGCCGCCTTCACGCCGCAGCAGGCCCATCGCCGAAGGATGGCGTTCCGCTCGGGCTTGAGCTGCTGCAGGATGTCGATGGCCTGGTCTTTCAGCTGCTGGCTGCCGTGCTGCACCCCGTACTCGAAAAGCAGCGGCACCCAGGCGTTGATGATCAGCACGTCAGCAAAGTCGCACCCCAACGACTTGGGCTTGCCCGGCGAGGGACGGTCGAACTGGAAGTGGTGCGTCCAATAGGGCGAGGCCTGCACGTTGAAGAAGCGCTGCAGGTCCTCGGCATCGGCGGTCTCCAGGAGGCGGCTGAAAAGGTTCTCGCTCTGCGACACTAACCGGGCAAACTGGCTGATGCGGATGGTGGGAAATGCACATGGCCGCAGCCTGAAGAACTTCCACAGATGGGACGAGATCGGCGTCAGGCCCGCCCCCTTGCGCAGGGCTTGGTAGTCGGACTGCAAGTGACGGGGGTAGTCGTCCTCATAATAGCCCTCTATCAGACCCGCCTGACCAAAGTAGAGGGCTTCGCAGCGCTGGAGATTGTCCCGCCAGCGGGCCATGAGGCCGAGGCTGACCGACTTGGCGAGGAGCTCGAAGGGCAGGGCGTTGGCCTTGCCCCCAAAGTAGTGGGCCAGCAGCCAGTAGCAGCACTGCTCCCAGCTGCCGCGGCTCTCGCCCAACAGCCGGCGGACCACGGCGCACTTGCGCTCCATGCGCTCCAGCACCAGCCGCTCAAGATAGGAGGCGATATGGAACCGCGGCACCTCGGCAAGGTGGTTCTGGCAGGGTATGTCCAAGGGTTCGGGCGGATTGGCGAGGGCCTCGTAGTTGTTCCACAACGCCTCGGGAATATGGCTGGCAACCACCAGCGTGGGGAGGGGGCGGCCCCCAAATGCCGCCACAGCGGCATCGTCCGCATACACCACATGGAGGATGACTGTGTCGTAGTCGGGGTTGTGGCTGTGCTTGTGCTGGTTCCAGTCGGAACTCTTCACGTGTACCTCCACGTTGCCCGCCCACAGGGTGCCGCCTATCCGCACCTGGGCGTTGAGGAAGTCGGGACCGGCATCGCGGTTCAGCAGTCCGGCACGCTCCACCACCAAGGGCAGCCCGTCGGTCGTGGCTAAGCCGCCGTCAAGCAGCTGGTGCTGCCAAACATACTGAAGAAACGCCTCCGTCATCCGTGTCTTTGGGGTAACAACCCACAGAAGGGGCTAATTGAACATATCCTTCATCTTGTCAAAGAAACCCCGCTCGGCCTTGCTGGGATTGGGCTGGAAGTTGGGCGACCGGTCAAGCTTGGAAAGCAGGTCGCGCTCTTCGCGGGAGAGGTTCTTCGGCACCCACACGTTGACGGCCACCAGCAGGTCGCCGCGCATATAGCCGTTCACGTCGGGCAGGCCCTTGCCTTTGAGACGCAGCACCTTGCCGGAGGGGGTCCCGGCCTCTATCTTCACCTTCACTTTCCCCGAAAGGGTGGGTATCTCTATGCTGGCGCCCATGGCAGCCTGCGCAAAGGTGACGAAAGCATTGTAGTAGAGGTTGGTCTCCTGCCGCTCAAACTGCTCGTGCGGCAGCTCTTCTATCTGGACGATGAGGTCGCCCGGCACTCCGCCGCGCGGCGCCGCATTGCCCTTGCCCGACAGCGAGAGCTGCATTCCGTCTGCCACGCCGGCAGGTATGCTGATGGAAATCACCTCCTCGGCGCGGACTATGCCGTCACCGTTGCAGTCATGGCACTTGTCCTTGATTATTCGGCCTTCGCCCCCGCAGTGCGGGCAGACGCTCTGGGTCTGCATCTGACCGAGGATGGTGCGGCGCACCTCCGTCACTACGCCCGATCCATGGCAGTGGGGACAGGTCTCATAGTTGTTGTTGCGGGCGCCAGTGCCGCCGCAGGTCTTGCAGGTGACATACTTGGCCACCTTCACCTTCTTGTCGCAGCCTTTCTCAATCTCTTCGAGTGTGAGTTTGACCTTGATACGCAGGTTGCTCCCCCGAGGCACCCCCCTGCTCCGCCCCGAGCGGCCGCCGCCCGAAAAGCCGCCAAAGCCGCCAAAACCGCCACCACCGAAGAAGTCGCTGAAGATGTCGCCAAACTGCGAGAAGATGTCGTTCATGTTCATCCCGCCGCCCCCATAGCCGCCCGCACCGCCCTCAAAGGCGGCATGGCCGAATTGGTCGTAACGGGCCTTCTTCTCCGGATTGCTCAACACGTCGTATGCCTCGGCAGCCTCCTTGAACTTCTCCTCGGCCTCTTTGTCGCCGGGGTTGCGGTCCGGATGATACTGCAAGGCCAGCTTGCGGTAGGCTTTCTTCAACTCGTCGGCCGTGGCATTCTTCGCCACGCCGAGCACTTCGTAGTAGTCTCTCTTTGCCATTGTTTGATGGGTATCTTTTGTGTTCTTGCGGCAGCTCAGATGGCCACCACTACCTTCGCATAACGCAGCACCTTGTCGTTGAGGAAGTAGCCTTTCTCAACCACGTCAACTACCACCCCCTTCTCGCTCTCGTCGGCCGCGGGAAACTGGGTGACGGCTTCATGCACGTTCTCGTCGAACTTCTGCCCCTTGGCTTCCATGGGCTTCACTCCCTTCTGCGAGAGGATGTTCGTCAGTTTGTTGTATATCAGCTGCACTCCCTCCTTCGCATTTTCGCCGTCGTCCATCGACTGGAGCGCACGCTCCATGTCGTCCACCACGGGGAGGATGGCCTTTATCATGTCTTTCGATCCGTTGAGAATCAAGTCGGCCTTCTCGCCGTTGGTGCGTTTGCGGTAGTTCTCATACTCCGAGTAGAGGCGGACATACTTGTCGTTCATTTCGGCAAGTTTGTCACCCAACTGCTGCAGCTTCTCCTCGCTGTCGTCATGACGCTCGTGGCGTTTCTTGCGCTCCCTCCTCGGGGTCTTCTCTGCCGGGGTCTCGGCGGCATTCTCAGCAGCCGCACGCTCAGCAGCTTGGTTCTCTTGTGCTATTGTTTTCTCTTCTTGTTCCATATCAGTTTTTTGTAGTTCTATCTGTTCACAACAGCAGTGCAGCAATGCAAGTGCCAATCCAGCTGGCACTGACATTTTGTCACCACTTGAATATGTCTTCCGGACGGCGGGGACGGCGGTTGTCCATCCACTTGAAACCGGGCAGCCGGCTCTTGTCCTCTTTCAGGTCGCCCGCGGGAACGGCATCCATCTCGGGCTTCCCGATGGTCGCCACTCGCGACAACTCGCGGTTGGCAAGGAAGACCATTATCTCCGACCCCTTGCCCACATTGGCCGCTATCACCGCCGCCGAGTCCGTCTCTTCGTTCTCGGTGACGTAATAGACCATCTGCGCATTGCCGTTGAAGTCGGCACTCACGGGTTCGCCCTCCGCAAAGGCCATCAGGCAGTTGTTGCCGTAAATCTGGTTGAATTTGAGCGAGTCTATCTGCTGTATGCAGAAACTCTTGGTCCGCATCGCCACCTCTCTCGCCCCGTCGTCGTTGTGCCAGAGGAGTATGGTGTCGGCGGTGCATTGGTAGGACTCATACCACACAACGGGGGTTTGAAACAGCTTGAGCAGCGAGTCGGGCCTCGAATAATAAGCGGAGTCGCACATCAGCTGGAAGTCCTTGCGGTAGGCCTTCACGTGATGAGAGGCCCGGATGGAGGCAAGCTGACGCACCGAATCGTTTGCCACCAAGATACTGTCGGCATGAAGGAAGAGGGTGTCGGGCCGGGCAAGGGTGTCGCCCGCTTCCGGCTTCGACACAAAGCAGACAACCGCGCTGTCGGTGACAAAGGAGGTGCGGTTGGGCTGGTCGGTCTCGGCGTATCCGCTGTAGGATGTGATTCGGTTGACCGTATCCACCAGCACAACATGTCCTATGGCCCTGCCAAACTCGGTAGCCTCATAGTAGTGGAGCGTGTCGCAGTCAATCGTCTTCTCGCCGTTCTGCACGTGCGAGGCCTGCGAGGAGAAGGCATAGCGGCTGTCGGTATTGTAGGAGCCGCTCTCGCTGTATATCGTCGCCGAATCGGAGAAAATATGGGTGGGGCTCCAAAAGTCCGCCTCACGGGTGTTCATGTTGTAAACCAACGTGTCGGTCAGCAGCCTCATGTTGGTGTCCGAAAGCTCCACTTCGCGGTAGATGTAGAATATCTTGGTGTCGGAGTTGTAGTCTCCCTCGCGGCTCACCAAACGGCGGCTCCCGTTGACGGCGAGGGCGCCGTTGTTGTAGGAGGCGGTGCTGGTATTGCGGTCGTAGAGGAGGTGCGGCGTTTTGAGCACCGTCTTGCCGTCAACCAGTATCACCGAGTCGCCCGGTCGGGGCGCCGCCCATATATCCAGCACCCTGGCCGTTCCGTCGTAGAACAGCCGGTCGCCAAAGATGGTGGTCGTGTCGCTTATCTCTATTTTCACGTTCCCGTAGGCAGTGAAGTCGTTCAGCTCTGTGTTCAGCAGAGCCGAATCGGCGTGAAGCACCATGCCCTCGTGCATGGCCTTGACTTTCTGATATAGTATCCAGACATCGGGGTCTTCGGGGTCGCGCGTGCCCATCCCGGCCTCGTAGGTGATAACCTTCTGCGAATGCGCCAAGATAGGCGCAAGAAGGCAAACCAGCAGCGGGAGGCACTTGCGTAGAGGTTGCAATATCATTCCTAAAGAAGCCTTTACACAGAAAAGGAGACACCCCTCGGGGTGTCTCCAATTGTTTTTTATTCTCAAGACCAACGAGGCATTGCTCGAATAAGTCTGTCACTATCTGACGGTGGTCGAACCCATGCGGTCCATAGCGCAGCGGAAACCAATCCACGAGGTGGACAGATCCTGGTCGTAGTAACGGCGGGTGCCGCACTGCATCCAATAGGAACGATCCTTCCAGCTGCCGCCCTTCACCACCCGGACACGGTTGTTTATCATCGTGGTGACATTGTCGGAAGAGGTGCTGTCAACTCGACGATACATGAGGCTGTTGGTCTCGTCGTTGCCACGAGAGTAGGTGGTCTCCTCCTCTGCTTCTTCGTCGCCGGCCTGGTCGCGGCGCCAGCCGCTCTCATTGATGGCGGTGGAACTTGTGAAGTCATAGATACTGCTGGCCCAGTCGCCGTCAAGGTAGTTGACATTGTCGGCCTGACGGTAGTTGCGGCGGTTCATGTCGTCCGGAACATCCTGATAGACCAAGTTGCCGGTCTGCTCATCAACGGCCACTTCTTCGCCGTCTTCGCCCATGGCAACATACTTATAGACGTTGCCGCGATAGGGGTTGAGGTCTTCGCCGCCCGAAGGATTGGCATCTTTACGATAGACATCGGCACACCATTCGCTCACATTGCCGGCCATGTGGTACAGACCATAGTCGTTGGGGAAGTACCACTTCACGGGAGCAGTGTATTCCCAACCGTCATTGAGGTTGCCGGCCACGCCCATGGCGTCGCCGCGGCTGCGCTTGAAGTTGGCAAGGAACTGTCCGTAGTACTTCTTGTTGGCGGAACGCACGCTCTGACCAGCCCACGGATAGGTCTTATGCTCTACAACACGCTCGTCGTAGGTGTTGCCCACAATGCCGAGAGCGGCAAATTCCCACTCGGCCTCGGTCGGTAGGCGGTAGTTGGGCAGCAGGATACCGTCGGAACGACGAACATTGCGGCTCTCGCCACCCTTGGCAGGGTCGAGGTCGGGCACCCCCTTGCCCTCGCCCTTGTAGGCTCCGGCAAGATAGACATCGGTCTGGAAAGCGTCGGCACCGCTCAGCTCGGTCTGCGCAAGGTCGATTATGCCGGCATCAACGAGTATCTTCTCGTTCACACGGTCGGTACGCCATTTGCAGAACTGCTGCGCCTGCTCCCAAGAGACACCCACCACGGGATAATCATCAAACATGGCGCACTGGTAGTAGTTGTCCACATAGTTCTCACGCCATGAGAGACGCTCGCGCCACACGTTGGTGTCGGGCATCAGTTTCTTCACCATCTGGGGGAACTCCTCACCGTAGGCACGGTTCATCCAGTAGATAAATTCACGGTAGTTCAAGTTGGACACCTCGCACTCGTCAATGTAGAACGACGATACGGTGACGGTGTGGACCAAGTTGTTCCACTGGAAGCGGGAATCGTCCGCAACACGGCCCATCTGAAAAGAGCCGCCCTCGATGAACACGAGCCCGGGACCCGTAATCTGCTCGGTGAAGGAGGACTTTTGGAAGCCGCCCCACTCTGAGTTGTTGAGTGCCCAGCCGGTGGTGGACGACTGCTTGCGGCCGCCGCAGCTTGCGAGAAGCACCACGGCTGCCATCACGAAGAACGAGATTTTGAAAATCTTCATAGTTGTGTATTTTTTCTGTCTATATACGTTGTTTGCTCATTATTTGTTTCACCCCACCCCTTGCGGAAGCGCGTTAGAAGGAGGGGCAGCGAATGGCCTTCACCTTGTGCTTGGCCTCGGGTATGGGCAGCAGAATGCCCAGCGTCACCTCGTGGGCGCCCGCGGTGTTGTTGGCCAGCTCCGACACGGTCACATCGTAGCTGTAGCCCACCTTGAAGTAGTCTTGCTGCACTCCCACCATAAAGATGAAGGCATCGGAGTTCTTCACGCCGTTGCGATACCACACACCTACGAGGAAAGGCATCCAGTCGAGGTAGAGACCATAGTTGAAGTAGTGGAAACCGCCCTGATACTGATAGATGAAGTTGGGCGAAATAACCGGCTGGCCGAGGCCGAGCGAGGAGGTGCGGCGGCGCTCCTCCGAAAGGTTAATCAAGCCGCCCGCATGGGCAGTAAGCTTCATTGGCACACGGTCCTCGCTGTAGAACCCCTGATTGGGCTGGCTCAGGTGGTGCGCCGCAAAACCGGCATACCATGCCGGACCGTATGCCATAAGGCCGGCAGCGAAGTCGGGATATATCTTGCTGGTCTTGTCCGGCGCCGTGGCCGAGGTCTGGCTGATGTAGCCGTTGCTGGGGTCTATCTGGTCGCCGAAACGGAGGTAGTTGAGGTCCCAGTTGAGGTTCACATTCACCACCGCAGCCTGCAGGGCAATGCTGAGGTACATATCTTTCGCCATCTTGAATCGGAAGGCATACATGGCGCCGAACTGGGCCGTGGACAGGGTGCCGTGGTCGCCCTGGCGGTCGGCCATGACTATGCCGCCGATACCGCCGTGCAGGTCATTTATGTACTGGTCGTATGAGCCGCTGATGGTGGAGAACGCACTCACCAAACTCGGCCACTGAGCCCTGTAGTTAAGCGATATGCGCGGCGCCACTTTCGAGCCGGCAAATGCCGGGTTGAGGTAGAGCGGGTTGGCATAAAACTGCGAAAAGCCAACGTCCTGAGCCTTGACTCCCTGCATTCCAACTACGAGGAGCAGCAGAATAGCGATTCTATAGTGTTTTTTCATCATGCGAATTTTAGTGTGTACTAAGCCTAAAATTGATTGGCAATATTACGATTTTTTTGTCAATTATTCAGTCTTCCCTCAAAAATATTTTACACTGACCTATCCATCAACTGGTTAAGTTTTCAACATCCCACCTCGGCCAGACGCTTTTTTTGCCTTCCCTCGAGCCGTTTTTCAAAAAATAGGCCTCTCTCGGCTCTACTTACACCCACTCAGCACTCCGTTTCTGCAGCCTCGACAGAGTGGCCGGCGCCACTGCTCCGGCTCAATCCCGATTGCCGAGATATATCAGCACATAGTAAACTAATGTGGCCAACGACGAGATGGCGGCCACGAAATAGGTGTAGGCGGCCGCCCGCAGGGCCTTCTCGGCGTAGGGATGGGTGTCGGCCGATGTCACGTTGTGCGTATTGAGCCAGATCAGCGCCCGCTTCGACGCATTCACCTCTACGGGCAAGGTGACTATGCTGAACAGCGTGGTGAGGGCGAAAAGGATAATGCCCGCCAGCAGGAGCTGCGGAAGCTTTTGTATCAGCAGTATTCCCGCCAGCAGCACGATGGAGACCCACCGATTGGAGAAGTTCACCGCCGGCACCATCATCGAGCGCATGCTCAGCCACGCGTAGTCGGTGGCGTGCTGCACGGCATGGCCGCATTCGTGGGCCGCCACTGCCGCTGCTGCCACACTGGTGCCGTGATACACGTCGTGGCTCAGATTGAGCGTGCGGTCAACGGGGTTGTAGTGGTCGGTGAGACGGCCGTTCACCTCCTGCACGGTTACGTTGTGGATGTCGTTGTCGTAGAGCATCTTCTCGGCCACCTCACGGCCTGTCATGCCCCCGTTCATCGGTATCTTGCTGAAGGCTTTGAATTTCGATTCAACGTTTTTACTGGCAATAAAGCTCACAAGAGCAATTGCGACAAAGAGCAGAATGTACATAATCGTAGTTTCTATTAGTGATTAGCCCCAATAACGCCGCCCCGACTGCAATATTGCGCAAACCATTATTTTTTCTCAGCCCCCCACTCCCACCCCATCCCCACCGCCGCCGCCCGCCGCCCGTCCGAAAACTCCAGCACAAGACCAACCCCTGCCCGCCCCACCCACC
>DCJB01000099.1:43711-45529 GCA_002317325.1 Bacteroidales bacterium UBA1711 | reverse complement strand
CGAGTTCGACCCCTCGGTAGTCACGCCCCGCGCGTGGTGGGAGGTGGCCTACCTCATCGTTTTCGCCACCTTTGTGGCCTACTTCCTCATCCCCGTGGGGCAGCAGCGCATACGGCCCACGCTCGTGAGTATGTACGGCTACCTGCAGCCCATCATCGCCGCCGCAGTGGGCATCGCCCTCGGCATGGACTCCCTCACCTCCACCAAACTCCTCGCCGCCGCCCTCGTCTTCGCCGGCGTAGCCGTAGTCAACCGCTCCAAAGCCGCCCCCGCCCCGGGGAGTGGCAGCAGTTTCAAAAGAGGTGCGGTGAAGACAAGAGATACCCTACACTCCAAACCCAAAGAGATATATCTGAACACACTATTAAACGATTGATATATAATGATTTACAACTTCTCTATAGTGTACCCAATCCCGCTTTCGACGGTAAAGGTGTCCATTGGCAGTTAGGGCGATGAATCAATTTGACAGTTGAAGAATGGTTTTCGGAATATGAAACTCAACGACATTACATTAAGGAACTTTAGAAACTTTGAGGAGTATCAAGTCACGCTCGGACGCAAAGCCACCGTGTTCATCGGTCGAAACGGCATGGGTAAAACCAACCTTATAGATGGTATGGTTCAGTCCCTGAGCTTTATTTTCTCTAAGCAGAGGGATACCCAGCAGTATGAGTTCATTAGGAGCACCGATCAGGGAGTGAAGCCGTTCAAATCTACCGACCCGAGGTACGTGGATGGTGATTATGCCTATCCTCTTGCACTGGATGTTAGGGGAAGTATTTCTTACGCAGAGGGTGTTGATGTAATACTCTCGTGGTCATTTGAGCAGGAGAGCAAGAAGTCAGGATTGAGAGATTCTCGGTTTAGGGAAGCTTATCATACTTTCTGGGACCATTACAACGGCAGCGAAGAAAAGCCTGTGCTGGCATTCTTTTCTGACGGATTTCCCCATAAGGACACTACTGTCAGCAGCGGGATGAAGGATAAGCTGAAGTCGGGAAATCCTCTGCCCCCGTGTGATGGTTATTACCAGTGGGACAAAAAACAGAGTTGTGTAAACATCTGGAAGAGGTACTTCGTCCAGCAGTGGATGAACAACCGACTGACACCAGACCCCGAGAAGGAGGCCTTTGTCCTTGCGGTCAATGAGAAACTGCACGAGTTCTCGGTTTCTATTGACGACACAATAGACGCTATGAATAATACCGTCCGAGGTCTGTTGGTTGATTACAGGGACGGCGAGGGAACTTTGCTGATTGAGTTTGAGGACGGGACGAATAAGCCATTCGATTCGCTTCCTGCTGGTTACGAAAGGGTCTATTCCATGGTTCTTGACCTGACCAGCCGCAGTTTTTTGCTCAATAGGAATGCCAATCCCTGTGGGATTGTCTTCATAGACGAAATTGACCTGCACCTGCACCCGTCGCTGGCTGCGGATGTCCTCCCACGTCTGCAGCGTACATTCCCCCGCATTCAGTTTATTGTTAGCACCCACTCCCCGATGGTGATTAGTAATTTTGACCAGAGTTCGGGCGTTCAGGGCGACTACCTTCTCATCAACTTGCTGAAGAATGACGACGGGTACTTCAACCGCACAATTGACAACATCTACGGCCTTGACTACAACTCGAGCCTCGTCAACATTATGGGGGCACGACAGGTTGAGCGGTATCGGGATGAACTGGTTAGAGCGTACCAATATTGGCGCGAGAATGATGAGGAACGGGCGGGACTCATCGCAAATCAACTTCGTCAGAAGTATGGAAATACGTGTTCTATTATCCGTGAATTAGGTTTGTAAGGTGAGGTATATTC
>DCJB01000099.1:40875-43543 GCA_002317325.1 Bacteroidales bacterium UBA1711 | reverse complement strand
ATCGCTGCTGTTATTGTCAAAAGCAGTTGGGCAACCATACTGACAAAGAGGTAACCATAGAGCATATTATAAGGCAGGGCATTTCTAATTATTTATCAATGCTCCAATACTTTAAGCCGCAATACTTAGGGCTGGATGCACGGAATGTCTGCCATACGGACGACTTTGTCAGAGGAAGGCATCAAACTCCTCCATATCCCCACAGGGTGGCGTACCATAACTTTGCCATAGCGTGTAGGCGGTGCAACGATGCGAGAGGTCATCAGGATGTTGATATACCATTCCTCTATCCGAACATTGCTTCCGAGGTTTCCTACGATAGGGCAACAGGTAAAGCAAAGTGGAATAACGACCCTTTCGTTCCTTCGTTAACGGAGAAATACACATTGGATAAGTTGAAGTTGAACACGCCTTTGCTCAAAGCGATACGTGCCGTCTGGCTGTTTGGCAAGGATCACCCTTTAAGAGGCTATTCTACTCCCGACACTGTTAGAGGCCTCGATCAACGGAGGGATTTAATCTATCGCACTATGGCTGCTTCCTTCAAGAATAACCGATTTTTCTCTCTCGATGATCAGGATGCTTTTATTAGTTTGCTTACGGATGAACTATGGAAGGAACTACTCAAGTACGATTATTTCGCAACGATTTGACAGAATGATGACAATGGACCGATATGACAGTTCCGCAAAGGAATGCACACTTGAGGAGGACGGGTTATGATTGCAGTCAATTTGGAAGAAAAGACGACAATGTGCCTCAGCGAGACCGACAGGAGACAGCTCAAGTCCAAACGCCGCAGTGGGCATCGCCCTCGGCATGGACTCCCTCACCTCCATCAAACTCCTCGCCGCCGCCCCCGCCCAACATAAAAAAACTAAGCGGAAAAATGAACCGTTCGTCGAAAATAAAGTATGAGGTATGAAAAAGTTGACCAAGTTGAGCGTGCAGTGGTTCTACGAACTCTTGGAACGAGGAGAGTGCGACATAGTGGACTTCAAAGAGCAGTTGGAGGATAAGGCCGCCTTTGGCAAGTCTTTGAAGGACTTCGCCTCAAAGTACGATGAAACTGCCCGTGATGTCGTGGCCTTTGCAAACAATAAGGGAGGTTTTCTCTTCATTGGAATTGTGGATGGCACCAAGGAAATCAATCCGACCTTCATGTATCGGGAAGAAAAAATTTTTGAACTGATTCGCCAAGTGCAGGACCGCACAGAGCCCACAATTACCCTTGTTCCGCACAAACTGGATGTCGAAGGGCATACTCTTCTCGTGCTGGAAATCCCATTCTCCACGCAGCTGCACCGCACCAGCAAAGGCGAATTTCTGATTAGAAGCAACAACGGTAACAGAGCCATTGAGCCACATGAAATGGCAACAATCATGTCTGAAAAGGGGCTGATGATTTATGACCAGAAGACTTGGAACGTCAGCGGCGAGTGGCTGGATAGAACCCGGCTTCAGACACTCCGCAGTCTCATTTATAGCAAGAATGCCGACAGCCCTTATTTGGACAAGGCCGATGACGACCTCCTCGACTCATTGGGGATGACAAAAGAGGAGGGAGAAAAGGTTTTGCCCACCACAACAGGCATTCTTTTTGTTGGCAACGACAAGGCATTGCGTGATTTGCCGTTTTATGAGGTACAATACATTCACCACTTCTCCGACGGCACGTATAGGTCATACGAGTATAAGGGCAACTTGATTGAGGTTGCGAAACAATGCTTTGCACAGTTAAAGGCGGAGATTAGGCAGAAGGAATACATCTTAGGGCTGTTTCGCGAATATGTTGAAGACTATTCGGAGATTGTGCTGCGCGAACTGCTTGTCAACGCATTGGCTCATCGGGATATAAGCAGACAACAGGTTGTTGGGATTCACAAATATGATGACGGAGGCTATTTGGAGATAGAGAGTCCCGGTAGATTTCCCGATGGGGTGACGGCGGAGAACTACCTTCGGAAGACCAACCCCCGCAATCCCAACATTATGGACATTTTGCGTGAGGTGGGGCTGGCCGAAAAAGCCGGTAGCGGATTTGACAAAATCTTCACTGACCTGCTGAAGAAAGGGAAGCCGGCGCCTGAGCTGGTAGAGACAGACCACTCGCTAATATTTCGCATAAGGGCGGAGGTCTTTAATGAGAAATTGATTGAACTCTCCCTCTCATACGAAAATCAGACAGGTAAGGCGCTCAAACTGGACCAGCTGTTTGTACTCTCAGAAATCTTAGAGCGAGGGAAGGCCACATTAGCAGAATTGTCCGACTCGCTGAGATTAAGTCCACTCCGCCTTCAGACCATTCTTGACGAGCTTCAGGATATGGAGTTTGTTGAGTCAACGGGAAAGACATCTGGAAAGTCATTCATACTCCATGTGACAAAACGCAAAAGTACGGAGGACAAGATTGATTACGTCAAAAGAAAGAAACAGGATAAGGCTCGTCAAAAAGAAGCCATCCTCAGATACCTCGACTCCATTGAGACCATTAACAATAGGGAAGCGCGAGCCTTGCTGAAACTTCAAGAGAAAGATAGCTCTTTCGTTTCTCGTTTGTTTGCCGAATTGGTGAAAGAAAAGGAAATTGTGCAAACGGGGTCAAGAAATCCCAAAGAGTTAAAATATAAACGTTTAAAATAAATTTCATTTGCAGTTTCATTTGCAG
>DCJB01000099.1:1196-40770 GCA_002317325.1 Bacteroidales bacterium UBA1711 | reverse complement strand
TTTCATTTGCAGTTTCATTTGCAGAAAAACGAAAGAATCTCTTGTAGAGAACCATTAACGAGTCAATCTATCCGACAAGTTTGATGAATATAGACCAACATTGTTTTAACCCGATGAACATGGAAGAAAAGACGACAATGCGCCTCAGCGTGGACGACAGGAAACAGCTCAAGTCCAAACGCCGTATGGGCTGCGCCTTCTTGGGAATTGCCGCCATGGCTGTGCTGCTATACTCGGTGTTCCTCATATTATTGGCCGACGAGGAGCCGAATATGGAGGTGTTGGTGGTAGGAGACTGCGTGATAGCCCTCCTCGGCTGGCTGGTCTGCCACCGTGCCAACCGCGACACCAACGCCGACCTTCAAAACGATGAGAAAGTGGTGTATGTGAAGACCATCGACAGAATAGAGATGAACCTGTTGGTGAATCAGCATGACTCAACGTCCACAGCGTTCAACTACCGGCTGACTAAGTTTCGCGACGGCTACGAGATTGTGTCGGGGCGGCTCCGCTACCCCATTGCGACGGCCGACTACGAGCGCTTCAAAGGCCCCACCCAATGCGAGGTCCACTACGCCCCCAAGTCCTGCGAGCTGCTGGGAGTCTATCCTGTAGAAGAATGATAGTCCAACCTGAACAAACAACTTGACACAAAGAATCAATAACGCTCTCCGATATGAAGAAAAGTCCCCTACTCCTATTCTTTGCCGCCGGCTGCGGCACTCTGCTGCATGGACAGTCGGTCACAACGGCCGCCATTGCCCGCCCTGCCACCAACAACCAATATGTGAACGTGTTCATTGGCACCAACGGCATGGGACACACCTTCCCCGGCGCCTGCTATCCGTATGGCAGCGTGCAGCTCAGCCCCGACACGGACACCATTCCACACAACATCAAGGGAGTGTATCAGCCTCGGGCGTATGACTACTGCGCCGGCTACCAGTATGGGGACAACACCATTGTGGGTTTCAGCCACACCCATTTCAGCGGAACGGGCCACAGCGACTTGGGCGACTTGCTCATTATGCCCTACTGCGGCGAGACCCTCCTCAGCCCCGGCACTAAGGAGAACCCCGACGGCGGCTACCGCCAGCGTTTCGACCACGGCACCGAGGCAGCCCGCCCAGGCTACTACGCCGTGACCCTCGCCGACGATGGCATAGAGTGCGAGCTCACCGCCTCGCCCCACTGCGGCGTGCACCGCTACACTTTCGCCAAGGGGGCGGCGCAGAAGTTTGTGCTCGACCTCAACCACGGCATCTACAACTACGACGGCAAGGTGCTGTGGGCCCGCTGCACGGTGGACAAGGAAAGCAGCCTCATCACCGGCTGCCGCGTCACCAACGGCTGGAGCCGCGAGAACTGCACCTATTTTGCCATCCTTGTCAACAAGCCCATCCGTCAGTATGGCTGTCACGACTTCTTCCGCAACGGCTATCGCGGCTTTTGGGACCGTTTCGACCAGGAACACAACTTCCCCGAAATGGCGGGACGCAAGCTGGTCACCTGGTTCGAGGTTGACCCCCAAGACAACCCGAGTCTCGAAATCTATGTGGCGCTCTCCGCCACCAGCGTTGCAGGCGCCAAGGCAAACCTCGAGCATGACCTCGGACTCTATACGCAGGACTGCCGCAACGAGCGTTTCGAGTGCTTCCGCCAGCACTGCGAGTCCGCCTGGACCGAGCGGCTGGGCATCATTCGGGCCGAAGGGTCGCAAGACCAAAAGGCCATGCTTTTCACTTCGCTCTACCACACCCTGATAAACCCCTCGCTCTACCAAGACTGCACCGGGGAGTACAGGGGCATTGACCAGCAGGCCCACCGCAACGATAAGCCGTACACCAACTACACCGTCTTCTCGGTGTGGGACACCTACCGCGCCTTCCATCCACTCGTTACGCTGCTTGACTCGGCACTGGCCAACGACGTGGTCCGCAGCTTCTACAGCCACTATGCCCAAAGCCCCCACCGTATGCTGCCCGTGTGGAGCCACATGGCAAACGAAAACTGGTGCATGATAGGCTACCACGGCGTGAGCGTAGTGGCCGACGCATTGAGCAAAGGCATTTGCGGAGGCGTGGGGCATTCGTCGCTGACAGAGGCAATGGTCAATTCGGCCAACTGCGACTACTACAGCACCACCGACCTGTACAAGCAGCTGGGATACGCCCCCGTGGACAAAAACCGTACCGGCACCAGCGTGACCCTTGAGAACGCATACGAGGACTGGACGATATACAACACCCTGCTCAACGACACCATGGACGGCGGCGAACTGCGCCAAAAGGCTCTCGCCTATTGGAAGCAGCGTGCCCTCAGCTACAGGAACGTCTTCGATACTGCCATCGGCTTTGTAAGAGCCCGCTACAGCGATGGCAGCTGGAAGCAGCCCTACAGCCTCCTCTCCACCAGCGAGGCCGGCCTCGTGGAGGGCAACGCTTGGAACTACTCTTTCTATGTGCCGCACGACGTGAACGGCCTCATGCGGCTGATGGGCGGAGAGAAGAAGTTTGTCGCCAAACTGGACACCCTCTTCACCATGCACGTGCCTGACGAGTTCTTCGCCGCCACCGAGGATGTCACCCGCGAGGGCATGCTGGGCGGCTATGTGCAGGGCAACGAACCCAGCCACCACATCCCCTACCTCTATATGTGGACCTCGCAGCCGTGGAAGACGCAGTACTGGGTGCGCGAGATAATGAACAGGATGTACCGCAACCATATCGACGGCTTGTGCGGCAACGACGACTGCGGACAGATGAGCGCCTGGTATATCTTCTCGGCCATGGGCTTTTATCCCGTGTGCCCGGGCAGCGGCGAGTATGTCTTGGGCGCCCCCTACCTGCCATATTTGCGGCTGAACCTCGCTGGCGGCCGCACCCTCGAAATCAAAGCCCCCGAGGTGTCGGACAAGAACCGCTACGTCCAGCGTGTCTTCTGGAACGGCCGCCTCTACGACAAAGCCTACGTCACCCACGCCATGCTGGCCGAGGGCGGCGTGCTGGAGTTCGTCATGGGGCCGAAGCCCAACCGCAAACTCTTCCAAAAAGCCGACCAGAAGCCCTACAGTCTGAGCAAATAATCGGTCTCCCCGCCCGCGGCGGCGGATGCCTTCACTATATTTATTAGTCATCTAAACTACACAACTATGAACTACGGTTTCGACAACGAGAAGTATCTCAGAATCCAATCCGAACACATCAAGGAGAGAATCTCCAAGTTTGGCGACAAATTGTATCTTGAATTTGGCGGCAAATTGTTTGACGACTACCACGCCTCGCGCGTGCTGCCCGGCTTTGAGCCGGACAGCAAGCTGAAGATGCTTATGCAACTGCGCGACGAGGCGGAGATTGTCATCGTCATCAGTGCCTTGGACATCGAGAAGAACAAGGTGCGCGGCGACCTCGGAATCACCTATAACGAGGATGTGCTCCGGCTGCGCGACGAGTTCGGGCAGCGGGGACTGAGGGTGGGCTCGGTTGTCATCACCCATTTCAACGGGCAGGCCAGCGCCCAGGCCTACCGTCTGCGTCTTGAACGAATGGGCATCAAGGTGTGCTACCACTACCTCATCGAGGGCTATCCCACCAACGTGGACCTTATCTGCTCCGATGAGGGCTTTGGCAAGAATGAGTATGTGGAGACCGAGCGCCCGCTGGTCATCGTCACCGCTCCCGGGCCCGGCAGCGGCAAAATGGCCGTGTGCCTCAGCCAGCTTTATCAGGAGAACAAGCGCGGCGTGAAGGCCGGCTATGCCAAGTTTGAGACCTTCCCCATCTGGAACCTTCCCCTCAAGCACCCCGTCAATGTGGCCTACGAGGCTGCCACCGCCGACCTCGACGATGTGAATATGATTGACCCCTTCCACCTTGAGGCTTACGGCAAGACCACGGTCAACTACAACCGCGACATCGAGATATTCCCCGTCCTCAACGCCATCTTCGAGGGCATCTATGGCGATAACCCCTACAAGTCGCCTACCGATATGGGGGTGAATATGGCAGGTTTCTGCATTGCCGACGACGAGGTGTGCTGCCGTGCCTCGAAGGACGAGATTGTCCGCCGCTATTATGCCGCCCTGTGCGACTTCGCCCTCGGAAAAGCCACTGAACGGGAGGTGAACAAGATTGCCTTGCTGATGAAGCAGCTCAAAATCACCACCGCCTACCGCCGCGCCACCACCACCGCCCGCCAGCGGCAGGAGCAGGAAGGCGGCGCCCATTCGGCTGCCATTGAACTGCGCGACGGCACCCTCATCACCGGACACACTAGCCCCCTCCTCGGCCCCAGCGCAGCGCTGCTGCTCAACGCCACCAAGCACCTCGCCGGCATCGACCACAGCGTCCGCCTCATTGCGCAGCAACTGATAGAGCCGGTGCAGCGTACCAAGGTGAGCCTCCTGCACGGCCACAATCCACGCCTCCACACCGACGAGGTGCTGGTGGCGCTCTCCATACTGAGCCTTCGTGACGAGAACTGCCGCAGGGCGCTCGAAGTACTTCCGCTTCTCGACGGCTGCCAGGTGCACACCACCGTCATGCTCTCCGAGGTGGACCGCAAAATTTTCAAGAAATTGGGCATAGGCTTCACCTCCGACCCCGTGGCCAAAGGATGAAGCCGGCACAATCTATCTATCGATTCACAATGTTTTAATACTACAGTATATGAAACCTATCCATTTTGTTTCAGCCGATGAGGCTGTGAAGGTGGTCAAAAGCAACGACCACATCCATTTCAGCAGCGTGAGCTGCTGCCCACAGGTATTGGTGGAGGCCTTGTGCCGCCGCGGCGAGTCGGGCGAACTAAAGAACGTCCGCATCCATCACCTCCACACCGAGGGCATCGCCCCCTATGCCGGCGAGCACTACGAAGGGGTGTTCTTCTCTCAGTCCTTCTTCGTGGGTTCCAATGTGCGCCGCGACGTGCAGGCGGGCTGGGCCGACTATATTCCCGTGTTCCTCAGCGAAACGCAGCAGCTCTACCGCCAGCACGTCATCCCCTGCGACGTGGCCATGATTCAGGTGTCGCCCGTCGACCGCCACGGCTATGTGTCGCTCGGTCCCTCGGTGGACGCTACGCTTGCCGCCATCGAGTGCGCCCGCACCGTGGTGGCTGTGATGAACCCCAACGTGCCGCGCACCTGGGGCAACTCCAATATCCCCGCCGACTGCGTGGATGTGTGGGTGGAGGACGACAGGCCGCTCATCCCGGCAACGCCCGCCGCGCCGACTGAGGTCGAAATGCAGATTGGGCACCATGTGGCCGCTCTCGTGGAAGACGGCGCCTGCTTGCAGATGGGCATCGGCGCCATCCCCAACGCCGTGCTGGCACAGCTGACCGACCGCAAGGACCTTGGCGTGCATACCGAAATGTTCTCCGACGGTATGCTCCCCCTCGTGGAGAAAGGCTGCATCACCGGCATGAAAAAGCACTACCGCCGCGGACGCATTGTCTCTACTTTCTGCATGGGCTCTCGCAAGCTCTACGACTTTCTCGACGACAACCCCGGCGTGTATATGTCGGACGTGAAATATACCAACGACCCCTACATCATCGCCAGCAATCCCAAGGTGTGCGCCATCAACTCAGCCCTTCAGGTGGACATCACCGGGCAGGTGTGCGCCGACTCGCTCGGAACTAAGTTCTACAGCGGCGTGGGCGGTCAGACCGACTTCATCCAAGGCGCCTCGCTCAGCGAAGGCGGCAAGGCTATCATAGCCATGCCCTCCACCACGCTCAAGGGAGTGAGCAAAATCGCTCCCACCCTCACTAACGGAGCCGGCGTGGTGACCACCCGCAACCAGGTGCACTACCTCGTGACGGAATACGGAACCGTTGACCTCTATGGAAAGAGCCTCCAGGAGCGTGCCAAACTCATCATCGGCATTGCCCATCCCTCGGTTCGAGAGGAACTGGACCGTGCCGCCTTTGAGCGCTTCGGACCGCACTTCCATTCGGCTTCATTCTAACCTGTGCCAAAGGCACGATATACAGCGAGGGGGCTGCCTAAAGGCAAGCCCCCTCGCTGCGTATTGACGGGAGCAGCGATGGCTGCTCAGTTCAGAAGTGCGACAACACTTTTGTGATATAAAATTATGTGCACATGCATGTTAAAAAGACAACTACTAATAATTAAGAATGTTAATCCAGTGTTAATTATTGCACTTTTACCGATACAACCTTGTATTTATTACCAAAGAGCAAAAGGGGAACGGCTCTGCTTCACGAATAACACGACTATACAGCAGTAACTATATATGGCCCTAAAGAGGACGGAACAAGACGACTTGCGAATCAGGTTTGCCAACCTGGTGAAGCGGCAGCAGGACGGGCTGGAGGCTGTGTGCCGGCAGTTCTTCCCATGGGATGAATACCACCAGCAAGAACTAATACAGCTCATCCTGCTGCGCCTGTGGGACTATCTGCAGGAACATTCCGACGAGGATGAGAGACAGTGGGAGCAATGGTGTCCAAACGCAGCCCGGCAGGTCGCCTGCAACTATTTGAAGTCTCATGAGTACCGTAACAGCCTCCGGCTGATACCCCTCCAAGACAACCAAAAAGAGACGCTCCCCGCCCTCGACGACGAAACAGCAGAAGAGCTCAGGCGCACTGAGGAAGTGCTGCGCCAATTGGATGCCGACGACTATCGGCTGGTGGAACTTTACACTGCAGACATCCCGCATGTCCAAATGGCACGATCGCTCGGCATAAGTCTGCGAAAGTTGCAATACCGCATAAGCGAAGTCAAACAACGAATCAAGAAATTATCTAAGGAACAAGAATAATGATATTGCCATGAAAAGAACAAACAAATCAATAACGCTGCGCAGTATCAAGCAACTGTGGAAGCGGACAAATCGACATCCGGTTGAAGTGCCTCTGATAACGCAGAAGTTGATAGACGAAATCACTGCCCAACCTCGTCAAACGAAACCCTTAACTCTCATAATACATTCAGCCTCACACCCTAACAACAATGCTGCCAAGTCGCGACATCGATTGGTCTGGTCAGCGGCGGCCTGTGTCTTGATGTTGATAGGTGCAGCCACCTTCTGGATGACAGAGACGGCAGGTGGCGAAGAACAAAAACAGGCAACTGCGCATTTGGGTATTACCACTGGGCTTGAAGAAGTCTCCGCCCCATTTGCCGTGAAAAACTTGCCACTGCCAGAGGCAAAGAAAAAAACCTCTCGAAATGTCAAGCATCAACAGACCATGGTTGAGGAAAAACATCAATGGCATACAGTAATGACACTGGCTTCATCACAAGAGGAAGAACACAACAATGCAGGCATCGTGTGCTATAGCGAAGGACGCATCTCCGACAATTGCGACGAAGAGATGGTGACCGCAATGCTTATAGCTTTCTTATGAACAATAATAGAACATTTGAAATAATGAAAACCTTACGCAATATAACGTTCGCTTTTTTTGTCTTGTCCTCTTTTGTATCCTTCGGACAAGGAGAAGCTTTAGCCGAACGCCTTGGCGCGCACAAAGAGTGGAATGTAGCCTTTGTGAGAGACCTGCGGATCGACTCAAGCCTCACCATCGATGCAATCCTCATCCAGGCATATTGCGACTCAGGTTGGGATTTTTTGCTGGCCACGATGGGGAAGTCTTCGGAACAACTTTGTAGCAACAACTATTCGGGGAACATTGTGTTCTGGTATGCTGACAAAAACACGCTGATGGAGACGACATTAAAAAAGAGGAAAGATGATGACTGTTTTGTGTTTGCACGATGCAGTGAACGCACCATCGCAATATTCTTTCCTCACAACAAATCGGACCGAGACCGGATTCTCTCGTTATATCTAAGCAAAGGCCAGATGGAATTGCACATCTTTTCACAAAAATCCAGAAGAACAAATAATTAACCCACAAAAATCCAGCCTATGTAAGTAATGTAAGCCCTACCATTGGAAATGAGTTTTGTACTCTCAGTGCAATATGGTAGGACAACAACCAAAAAAAGAAGCGCCTTTCGTCCAATCCTTGAAAAAGCACGAAAGACACCTCTCTCCGCAAAGCGGGAATGCACACAACCAGCAATATGCATAGTCGTAATTCCTGATATTGCATTTGCAAAAGTACAAAGAATATTGGAATTGCACCAAAAATCAAATTTTTAAACAATGAAGAAGTTGTTTTTGTACAGTGCCATCCTATTAGGAATGGTGTCCATCATCTCATGTTCCAAGAATGGTCAAATACCTGAGTCTGACGGTATGGCCGAATTGCACCGATTTGCTCAAAGATGCAGAAATCATCCGGAAACAATGATTGCCCCTTTATGCCATGCTGATAGTGTGCTGTATTACCTCGATGTTTACTCACATCTTTATGAAGGTCATATTTTCAAGATGAGTTGTAGCAATCAGGAGGGATATGTGAATATCAGTATGGTTACCGATACAAATGTCATCAAGGATTTCTACTCAAAACTATCAGCCTATGAAAACGGAGCTAAAGAAGTGGATGTTATTAAGACGACAGACTCTGTGGAATTCAATAATTGGTATCAAAAACATCTTTCGAATGGTGATGACATCTACGTACACTTTGATTCCAAAACAGGAATTTATTATGGCGAAGCCTGCCCGCATGAAGGCGATAAAAGTGGCGGAAAGAAACGAGATGAGTGATTCTTGGTCTGCTTCGCTCAATACTATTCCAGCATATTAACATCCTCCTAAAAGGAGAGGGATCCTACGAGGAGGGTCCCTCTCCTTTACTAACCGAACCAGCATGGGCGGAACCGCCGCGAGCGGCCGGGGCAGCAGTCGGACGGCTGCGGCCGGCACCCCGATTGGGGACAGACACGCAACGGCGGCTGGCAGATTTGGCCTCTCAAGAATGCCCACGAGTTGCCTCTGTGGCTTTTTAAGGCTCGACTACCTGAGGTTGGCAATGTATTTCAGCACTTCCTCTCGGCTGGAGGAGAACGTGAGCACCTGTACGCAGATGACATAATTCTCGGGGTCGGCACAGGAGGTGTAAGCCGCCTTGAGGAACTTCACCCGGCTCTCATCGAAGGTGAAGATAGCGGCCAGCGCCTGTAGTTGTTGGCAGGTGAACAGCCGATTGCGGAGGCCGATTTGTGCGACGGTGAGCCGAGTCTCGTCGAAGGACTCTCCTCGGAGTTGGGAGGCAAAAGCCTCAAACTGTTCTTGTGAGCAGATAGACGGACCAGGATAAGGAGGCGGAGCCACCGGCGGTGCTGGAGGGGTCGCTATGGGTGCAGGGTTGGAGGGAACCAGTTCTATATTGCCCGAGCGATGGTTGAGCCTCACGTCGATGTTCCCGGCTGGAGTTTCAGGACGATAGACGAGGGTCGCTGCCCGCAGTTGGGGTGTCTTGGTGACAACAATAATCTCATAGTCATTCTGGTAGGGGAGGGATATGTCAACTTGTCGGCTGGGGAGGATTTGGGTCGGCTCTCCATTGACGAAGACATAGAATTGTATGTTGTCGTGGGAGGAGACACGCAGCTCGCTCACCAGTGGCTGGGGCGTTTGCGGATGTCCGCTTGGGCGGCCGCCCCGTTGGGCCTGCACACTGACAACGGAGAGCAGCAAAAAGATGGCAAATATGGCGCGTCTCATGGGTCGGAAGGAAAAACTATTGTTCGTGGTGGTGGCAGCCGCAATTGTGTTCCTCATGGTGACAGCCGCAGTCTCCTTCGTGGTGGTGGTGTCCGCAACCGCAATCCTCCTCGTCGTGGTGGTGATGGCAGTTGCAGTCGTGTCCCTCGTGATGGCAGCCGCAGTCCTCGCCTTCCTCCTCGTAGGTGTCGGCGATGTCTTCGAGATCCTCAATACTGAGGCTGTCAAGATAGTCCTCGGGATTGTTGTTGCCTATATACCGGGCGGTCCAGTCCATGTCGTGAAGATGGCTGCGGCTGTCGTCGGTCCACTGCTTGGGGTCGGCATAGATTTCGAGCAGCTTGGCGGACCCTTCGCAGAAGAGTTCCACCCTGTCGGCCACGGCCGGCACCAGCACGCACTCGCCTGTGTGAATGGGGAGTATGGTGTCTAATGTCTTGACGGCGGCCACCCCATCAACGCAGAGATAGACCACAAAGGAGTCAAGAGAGGAGAAGTCCTTTCGCATGGGCTTGGTCAGCGGGATGAGGTTGGTGGTGAAATAGGGGCATTCGGCTAAGCGGGTGGTGCAGTTCTCCCGGTAGGCGTAGTGGCTCTTCCCATCGCGGGTGGGGGCAAAGTCGATGGCGGCGAGGGCTTCGGCGGTATGGAGTTCCCGCAGCCTCCCGTCGGAATCGGGACGGTTGTAGTCATAGATTCGGTAGGTGCAGTCGCTGGTCTGCTGCACCTCCGCCAGGAGCAACCCCTTGCCGAGGGCGTGGACTCGCCCGGCGGGAATGAAAAACATATCGCCCGCCTCGGGACGTTCGATATGGAGCAGCTCCTCAACCTGCCCGGCGGCCAATTTCTGCTGGTATTCTTTGGGGGTGAGTGCTTGCTCAAAGCCATCTACAATCTCAGCGCCCGGCTCGGCTTCGAGTATGTACCACATTTCGGTCTTGCCGTTCTCCATGCCCCGCTGGCGGGCCAGCTGGTCGTCGGGGTGTACTTGGATGGAGAGCTTGTCGTTGGCGTCAATTATCTTGATGAGAATGGGAAGTTCGGTGCCGAAGTGGTCGAAATTCTTCTCCCCCACCAGCTCTCCCATGTATATCTCTATGGCTTCGTTGATGGTATTCTCTTGGAGGAAGCCGTTGGCAATTACAGACTCATTACCCTCCACGCCCGAGAGTGCCCACAGCTCGCCGCAGTTGGGCAGGGGGGCGTAGTCGAATCCGAGGGTTTTGATTTTGTTGCCTCCCCACACCTTGTTTTTGTACAGGGGGAGGAATTTCATTGGATAGAGCGTTGTGTCCATGGTGATAAGGGGTGCTGAGTTTTATTGGAGCAGTTTGTCCAACTCCCACACACGAGGGTCGCGGGCGGTGATGAGGCCCTCTCGGTTGACGAGAATCATGAAGGGGAGGTGGTCTATGGAAAGGCTTTTGAGGCACGGCTCGTCCCAGCCAGTGCTGTAGTCGTCAATGTTGACGACTATGAATTTGGCCTTCGCGGCTTTGGCAGCCTTGGCAGCTTTGTTCTGTTTGTCTTTGCAGAGGTCGCACCACTTGGCGCCGAAGAAGAGCAGCGTGGCCCCCTCGCGGCTGCGGGTGGCGGAAAAGCGGCAGCGTTTGCGGCCGGAGTCGTAGTACTCAAAGTCGGGCATCTCCACTCCTTCGGCAACTGCCGGCGTCTCTTTCATCCAGCGGTCGAGGAGACGGTAGTGGTAGGTGTCGCAGGCCTCGCCGTCAAGTTGGGTGAAGAGCTGGCGGAGCATCTCCTCATCAATGTCGGACATGAGCTGGTGTAGGATGAATGGCGCATATATTGAGCTGGTGTGGCTGCCTACATACTTGCGGAGGTATATGGCGGGGTCCGGGTCGGATCGGTATCGTTCAAGCACATATCGGTACTCGCTGTTGCTCCGCGAACCCGTAATGTGTGAGGCTTCGGGACGTGAGGCATTCAGCGTGATGCCTATCTCGCTGCCTTCAAGGTAGAAGAAAAGGGGGCGCTTCATCGACGGGTGCGTTATCGAAGCCGCCACAGGCTTTTTCGCAACCCCTGTGAAGTAGAATAGTCCGCGGGTGATTTTGTCCTTGTAGGTGTGGGTGGTGGTGTCGCCATCATACACCGTGAGCGTAATGGTGCCTGAAAGACTGCTTTCTCCGCTGATTTCATAAACTTGGGCGTTGGAGGCAGCCGGTGCCAGCAGCCACAGCAGCCACAACAGCCTAATAGGAGCGGTACGTAGAGCCATTGCTCTTGTTGTTGCCTTTGATTCGGATGTTTTGTTTGACCACTTTGCCCGAACTGAACTTTTTCGACTTATTCATCGTTTTCGATGAATTGCACGACGCTAATGAGCCGCTCAAAGACACTATGCCGACGAGAAGCAACATGGATACAAAGACCTTTGCACACTTTTTCATTTCAAGGTGGTGTTTGTGTATTTCATTATTAACCAGTACGCTTTGCAGCTATTTAGGGCTTTTCGGATGCCTGCTGCGGTTTTACAAAGTAACAAAAATTTCTTCAGATAGCCAAACTTTTTGAGATTTTTTGTAATTTTGCACCGCAAAACGAATGAAAAAATGGCTGCTAACTACCAGAGAAGACTGAAAATTTATGAGTGGGTGTCCTACGTCCTTATCGCTGCCGCCACGGCAATTTATTTCCTCCTCCGCTCCCAGGGTGCTGCCGCTCTCAACCTCACCCTCGTGGTGCTGGTGCTCGCGGTGTTTTGTCGCTTGATGATGGAACGTACCCGCCGGCAGGCTTCGGATGCTGAGAATGAGGAACTGAAGGAGGATCTCCGCCGCCTCACCCAGCTCTACGCCGAGGCCAAGAAGAAGAGTTGACCCTGTCCTCTCTCGACACTGAACATCCCATCGTTTGAGTTAATTAAATACACGTTATTCATATTTTTCTCTTATCACTATGGCAACAACTGCTGATATTAAGAACGGACTCTGCATCAATTTCAACAACGACATCTACTCCATCGTCGAGTTTCTCCACGTGAAGCCTGGTAAGGGCGCGGCATTTGTGCGTACCAAAATGCGCAGCGTGAAGACCGGCCGTGTGCTGGAGAACACCTTCCCCAGCGGTGCCAAGATTGACATCGTCCGCGTGGAACGCCGCCCCTACACCTACCTCTACAAGGAGGGCGATATGCACGTCTTCATGCACTGCGAGACCTACGAGCAGATCAACATTGAAGAAAAGATTATCAACGCGCCCCAGTTCCTCAAGGACGGTCAGTATGTCGAAATCACCATTCACGCCGACACCGAGACCCCGCTCCTCTGCGAGTTGCCCCCCTTCATTGAGACGGTTGTTACTTATACCGAACCCGGTTTTGCCGGCAACACCGCCACCAACGCCATGAAGGATGCCACTGTCGAACCCGGCGTTCAGGTTCGTGTGCCGCTGTTCATCAAAGAGGGTGAGCGTATCAAGGTCGATACCCGCACTTGCGAGTACGCCGAGCGTATAAAATAGTGTCTGCGAGAGGCTGACATCCTCAAACGTTCAGGCGGCTGGCATGGCGGCCTGAACGTTGGTTTGTATAACAATCTTTGCGCTATGAAGAGACTCTGTTTGGCAGCGATGTGTGCTGCGCTGTTCTTTGCCGGCTGCGCCGGCAGGTCGGGAGGCGGCGATTCTGCCTCTGCTGCTGTTGACCCCTCGGTCGTGGTTTCTCCGAACTTTTGTGCCGATACCGCCTACCGTTTTGTTGCCGACCAGGTGGCCTTCGGCCCCCGCACCCCCGGCAGTGTCGCCCATCGGCGCTGTGCCGTGTACATTGTTCGCCAGATGTGGCGCTGGTGCGACACTGTCGTTGTGCAGCCCTTCTCCGCCACCCTTTGGAACGGAACAGTGGTGCAGGGTAAGAACATCATCGCCACGGTCAAAGGCAACAAGAATGCCGGCGACCGCCGCATTATGTTGGCCGCCCATTGGGACAGTCGATTCTGGGCCGACCACGACCCCGACGAGGCCAATCGCAAGAGTCCCATCGTCGGAGCCAACGACGGCGCCAGCGGTGCCGGCGTGCTGATGGAACTGGCTCGCGTCTTGTCCGCCATGCCTCCTGCCGTGTCAGTCGATTTCGTCTTCTTCGATGTCGAAGACCAAGGCGTGCCTGAGTGGGCCGACGCCTACAAGGACGACAGCTGGTGTCTCGGTTCGCAATACTGGAGTCTTCATCCTCATGTGCCGTACTACACGGCCGTCTATGGCATCCTTCTCGACATGGTGGGCACTCAGCAGCCCCGCTACTCCAAGGAGGAGGTCAGCCGCACTTATGCCTCCGGCATTACCAACAAGGTGTGGAACATGGCCGAGGCCATGGGACACGGCTCCGTCTTCGTGCAGACAGAGACAGACCCCATCCTCGACGACCACTACTACGTCAACCGCCTCGCCGGCATTCCGATGCTCGACATCGTGCAAAACGGCGCCTCGGGCAGTTTCTTTGAGCAGTGGCACACCCTCGGCGACAATATGGAGCACGTCAGCTCTGCCAGCCTCGGCCTCTGCGGCGAGGTGCTGCTCAAGACTATCTATGCCGACTACCCCGCTCTTGGCGAAAAGGAGGCGAAATGAACGCCGCAGCCGAACTTCGGATGGCCTCTCAGCGGCTTGGTCGCAAAGCCCGTGCGGCACTCCATTGCCACCTGCCGGGGCGTTGTGCTGCGGCAGCGGCATTGGCGGCAGTGCTTCTCCTCGCCGCTTGCAGCAAGCAGCAGCGCTGCGACGTGCCAATTGGCGAAGCCACTTTCAGCATCAACCCCGACTCGCCCCAGTACCCTGGCCTGAACAACTGCGACGGCTTTGAGTATTTTGTGGGCGGCAATCAGGGCATCGTGGTAATCCGCACCGGCTACTCCACTTTCATGGCCTACGAGCGCACCTGCCCCTACGACCTCGGGCGGCTCGAAATCCCCACCGACACGGTGTGGCAAGGCGGCATCCCCAGTATCACCTATCCCCATGGCAACTTGGTGCTTCAGTGTCCCCGGTGCGGCTCCCGGTTCATCAACACCGACGGAGCCCCCCTCGAAGGCAGCAAATCCTTCTGCTACCTCTACCACTACAGCACCTACCTCGACCCCTCCACCGGCCTCCTCTACATCAGCAACTAACCCGACCTCTTAGGTAACTCCGCTTTTCATTTTTACCATCCCAATCAATTGTCCTGTATGAGAGTACAAGAGTTAAAAGTGAAGAATCTCCGTCTCTTTGGAGATGTGGAACAGTCTGTCCGTTTCGCTGACGACAAGAATGTAACAGTTGTTCTTGGTGACAATGGAGCCGGCAAAACCACATTGCTTTTCGGCCTCTCGGTCGCCTTGAGTCAGTTCTACGACCCCTTCCCAAATGTCTCGAAGAAAGACTTCTCCCCCGAGGACATCCGCAACGTCAGCAACGAGACAAAGGCTGACTTTCTCCACGTTGGAGTCAGGCTTCGTGCCGATGGAATTGTGATACCTGTGGATCTCTATCGCAGAGGTATTCCAACGGTGGATGTTCCCCCTTCGGTGCTGGGACCGATAAAGGAGCACGCCCGCTCGTTGGCACAGCGGATTGAAGAAGACCGGCAGGTGACTATGCCTATATTGGCTTACTATGGGACTGAAAGAGGACAAATAAAACCACCTGAACGCCGCCGCGACTTCTCTAAAGTGTTTCCTCGGTGGGCAAGTTATGATGACTCTTTGGAACCAGCCACCAACTTTAAACGCTTCTTCACTTGGTTTGAACGCAACGAAGACCAAGAACGCAGAGAACAAGTTGAACGTAGGGATTTTAACTATCGGTCGTATGTCCTTGAAGCGGTGAGGAGCGCTCTCAACGGGTTAGACCACCGCTATACAAATCCGAGGGTGCTTGTCTCCCCTCTCCGATTCGCGATGGATGATGTCTCAGACCCACATAACCCACAAGAAGTGCGAATAGAGCGGATGAGCGACGGCTATCGGATTATGATTGCCTTGGTGGCCGACATCGCTGCCCGTATGGCGGAAGCCAACCCATCGGTCGGTTGCAGTGGTCTTGACGACCCTTTGCAGACTCCCGGAATCGTCATGATTGATGAGATAGACTTGCACCTCCACCCCAGTTGGCAGCGCGAGGTGTTGCGCCAGCTGCACAGTGTTTTCCCCAACGTCCAGTTTATTGTCACTACCCACAGCCCCAATGTGGTGATAGGAGCCATGGACATTGCCCAGGTGGTCACACTGCATGAAGGCACACTCGACGACTCGGTTGATATGGGGCAATATTCCCGCTACGATGTCAGTCTGCTTCTTCTCAGCGATCTCTTCGGCATGAGCAATGTGAGAAGCGACCGATATGCCCGGCTTGCCGCTGAAGAAGAATCGTTGCTGTTGAATCGCAATCTGACGGCAGAGCAGCAAGAGCGCCTCCGGGCCCTCAGCCGTGAACTAATGGATTACTATAGGAGGTAAGATAGTCAATGGTTCATCTGGTGAAAGGTCCCTGTCCTTCGTCGCTGGCGAGCGAGAATGCAGACGCAAAACGGGAATCGATGGCAAGAATGATTCGCCAAGGGAAAGTACCCCAATTTAGAGATTTCGATAACGCCACATACGGAGCCCCGGATGTAAGGAACCAGTTAGGCAATGACCAATGCCACAAGTGTGCATACTGCGAGTCGTCGCTTGGAAATCAGGATGGCGGCGAGGTAGAGCATTACCGTCCCAAGACTGCCTACCGGCAAAACCGTACGCGGGGGGCTGAGCATAAGCCCGCCTATCACTGGCTGGCATACGAGTGGGACAACTTGATGGTGGCCTGTCATGCGTGCAACCGAAGGAAGGGGACTTTCTTTCCCTTGACCGACCCAAAACAGCGCGACATCCTCAATAAGAATATCTCTCGAGAAACCCCGCTGCTCATCAACCCCTACCACGAAGACCCCGCCCAGCACCTCGAATACAGGGGCTACCTGCTTGCTCCGCTTTGCAATGCAGATGGTGCCGAAGACCCCAAAGGCAGAACAACAATCGACCAATTGGAGTTGAACCGCCCCGATTTGTTGGAACTGAGAAGATGGGAATGGAGCAGGTTCTGTCGCGACAGGGAAGATTTGAATTTGTCACATGACCAATGCTTCAACCGAATGGAGCAAATCAGAGTTGCAGAAGGTTCCGCCCCCGAGGACATTGAGTTCCTCGGGATGTATGTCCATCAGGCATTGAGGGATCTTTGATGTGCCTCCACTGATACTAAACGAGGGGCGGCCACCGGCCGCCCCTCGTCTGTCAATGGCCTTTGCAGGGGCTATTGAATGATGGTCATTTCGTCAATTAGGTGATGGGCGCCGGCAAACTTGTCGATGATGAAGAGGCAGTAGCGAATGTCTAAGCAGATGTTGCGGCAGTAGTCGGGGTCGAAGAGCAGGTCGCTCATGGTCCCTTCCCAGCAGCGGTCGAAGTTAATGCCCACCAGTTGGCCGTCGGCGTTGAGCACGGGGCTGCCGCTGTTGCCGCCGGTGGTGTGGTTGGTGGCAATGAAGCCCACGGGCAGTTCGCCGTTGCGGTTGGCATAGCGGCCGTAGTCCTTGAGGCGGTATAGCTCCTTCAGGCGGGGCTCCACAACATAGTCATATACATTGGGGTCCTCTTTCTCCATTATGCCGTCGAGGGTGGTGTAGGGCAGGTAATAGACACCGTCGTGGGGACGGAAGCCTTTCACATGACCGTATGCCACGCGGAGGGTGAGGTTGGCATCGGGGAAGAAGTTGCTGTCGGGATACTGCTGCATCATGCCTCGGACGTAGGTGCGCATGAGGCGGGCAATTTGTTGCTTGTTATAGTCGTAGGTTCGCTCTTTGTCGTCGGTGTAGGCGTTCTCCATGGCGGCGCGGAAGAGTTTCAGGGCGGGGTCTTTCTCCAGTTCGGCGGCCTGCTTGGGGGTGTATTTCTTGAGGAGTTTGTCCATCTTGTCGCGGTGGGTGAGCATCGACTGGTCATACACGCTGCCGAGGAACTGCTCCGCTATCTGCTTGCCCTTGACCATGGGGTCGATATAGGGAGCGTAGCCCTGATGGTGCATATAGAGGAAGGTCTCCACGAATATGGCGCGATCTACGAGGGTGTGTTGGTCGAAGTCTGAGAAGTACTTCTCGTTGGCGGCAATCAGTTTGTCCGCTGCCGTGCGTGCCTCCTCGGGGTCGGTGAGGTCGGCGAGTTTGCGGAGGCTGTTGGCCCGCTGCATAAAGTCGCTGGCCATGACGGCCTCGTTAAAGTAGGTCCACTCCAGCTCCACGGGTGCCAGTCGGCCGTAGGTGCGGTCCAACTCGGCCAGCACGCCGCCGTACTGCGGACGGTCGGCGGCCCAGGTCTGGAACGTCCGCTCCTGCTCCTTCTTCTGCTCAATGCCTTTGAGGCGGACGATGCCTTGCGTCTCACCCTGCCACTTCTTCCAGCCGTTGGCTATGGAGGCCACCTTGCTGGCGTACTTCAGCCGCTGGGAGGGCGTCAACTCCATGGCGGCCTTGTAGTGTTTGAGACGTATGTCGCGCAGGGCAATGCGGACGGGATTCTCCTGCATGGCCTGCAGCTCCATCTGCTGGTGGGTGACGTAGCGCTGTGTGGTTCCCGGATAGCCGAACACGAAGGTGAAGTCCCCCTCGTCCACGCCCTTGAGCGAAATGTCGAGGTGCTTCAGCGGGCGGTAGGGCTGGTTGTCCTTGCTGTAGTCGGCGGGCTTTCCGTCGGGGCCGGCATATACGCGGAACATCGAGAAGTCGCCCGTGTGGCGGGGCCACATCCAGTTGTCGGTGTCGCCGCCAAATTTGCCGATATTCGATGGCGGGGCGCCCACCAGCCGCACGTCGGTGAACACCTCGTTGACGTAGAGGAAGTACTGGTTGCCGTAGTAGAAGGGTTTCACCACGGCTTTGTAGTGGGTGCCCGCCACGGCTTCGGTGCATACCACCACTATGTTTTCCTTCACCACCCGCTCCCGCTCTTCTTCGGGCATATTGTCGCTCACCCCCCGCAGCACTTGGTTGGTCACCTCCTCCATCCGCACAAGTCGGGTGGCCGTGAGGCCGCGGCAGGGAATCTCCTCGCTGCGGTTCTTGGCCCAAAAGCCGTGGGTGAGGTAGTCGTGTTCTACGGTGCTGTTGGAGGTGATGTAGTAGTAGCCGCAGTGGTGGTTGGTGAGGAAGAGCCCCTGGTCGGAGACAAACTCGCCGGTGCACCCCTGGTTGAAGAGGATGACTGCGTCTTTGAGGCAGGCGTTGTTGATGTCGTAGATGTCTTTGGCGGTGATGTGCATTCCGGCCTTCTGCATAGCGGCCTGGTTGCGCCCCAGCAGCATGGGAATCCACATTCCTTCGTCGGCATTAGCCGTGGGCAGCAGCAGTGCCGCCAGCAGGCCGAGAGTGAGAATCTTTTTCATTTGAAGTGTGTGTTAATTATTTTTCTGTTTGTTCGTTAGGGCTTGTTGGGCAAGTGCCCGAGCCCCCAACCGAAGTGCAAAGATACGCTTTTTTTTCCACTCGCCGCGCAAATGCCCCATACTTTGCTCGGGATGCTTTCTTTGTTTGGGATTGTGCAGGTGAAGAAAAAATCGTATCTTTGCAGTCTGAAAATGTGACGCGGGGCGGAGCGCCTTTCGTGGCAGCAGACTGAAAAATAAAGTATAAACCCTCATACAAAGATGAAAAAATTAGCAACACTAACTCTCTTGGCCGCATTCCTGCTGGCGGGCTACGCCGCCTCGGCCTGTACGAACTTCCTGTTCACCAAGGGCGCCACCAAAGATGGCTCCACCATGATTACCTACGCCGCCGACAGCCATGTGTTGTATGGCGAGCTCTACTACCGCAAAGCCGCCGACTATCCCGAAGGCACTATGTTCCTCCTCATCGACTGGGACAGCGGCCGCAAATTGTTTGAAATCCCCCAAGTGGCCCACACCTACAGTGTGGTGGGCAACATGAACGAGCATCAGCTGGCCATCGGAGAAACCACCTATGGCGGCCGCGAAGAGTGCTGGAAAGGCGAGATTAAGGGCATCGACTACGGCTCGCTCATCTACGTCACCCTCCAGCGTGCCAAAAACGCCCGCGAAGCCATCTATTGGATGACCAAGCTGGTGGCCGACTACGGCTATTGCAGCGAAGGCGAGAGCTTCTCCATCTGCGACCCCAACGAGGTGTGGATTCTCGAAATGCAGGCTAAACGCGCCGAACCCGTCAAAGCCGACCTCGCCAAGAAAATGAAGTACCAATACAGCGACGGCGCTGTGTGGGTCGCCCGCCGCATCCCTGATGGCTATGTGAGCGGTCACGCCAACCAGGCCCGCATCACCCAGTTCCCCCAAGAACCTGCCAAGTGGAGCAAGGCCAAAGGCAAAGGCCTCCACTCCGCCATCAGCAGCAAGCACATCGACTATGTCTATGAGCCCGAAGTGGAGTGCGTCTATAGTGCCGATGTCATCGACTACGCCCGCGCCTGTGGCTGGTACGACGGCGCCAACGCCCTCTTCAGCTTCGCCGATACTTACGCCCCCCTCACCTTCAGCGGCATCCGCGGCTGCGACGCCCGCGTCTATGCCATGTTCAACCGCGTCAGCAGAGAGGCTTCCCGCTACGAAAAATACGCCATGGGCGATCCCTCCGCCGAGCGTATGCCCCTTTGGATTAAGCCCGACCATCAGGTCGATGTGCTCGAAGTCATGAACCTCATGCGCGACCACTACGAAGGCACCGCCATGGATATGTCCAAAGACAAGGGTGCCGGCCCCTTCGGCTGCCCCTACCGCTGGCGCCCCATGGGCTTCCAAGTTGATGGTCAGCAGTACGTCCACGAGCGCGCCACCTCCACCCAGCAGACAGGCTTCAGCTTCGTGGCCCAGTGCCGCAGCTGGCTCCCCGCCAAAGTCGGCGGCATCCTCTGGTTCGGCGTCGACGACACCTACAGCACCTGCTACTGCCCCATGTTCTGCGGCATCACCAAAATACCCGAATGCTTCCGCGAGGGCAACGGCGATATGCTCACCTACAGCCCCACCTCCGCTTTCTGGCTCTTCAACCGCGTCACCAATTTCGTATATAGCCGCTACAGCGACATGATTGTTGACCTCCAAAAGGTCCAGAGCTCCTTGGAGGAAGGCTTCGTCGGCCAGGTCGCCAAGTTCTCTAAAGAAGTCGCCGGCCTCGACGAAAAAAAGATGGTTGACAAACTCAACGACTTCTCCCACAACCAGGCCTCCCGCATGATGAAGCAGTGGGACGCCCTCGACAAATACCTCCTCGTCAAATATATCGACGGCAACATCAAGAAGGAGAAGGATGGCAACTTCGAGCGTACCGCCACCGGCGGCTGCGCCTTCCCCACCCAGCCTTCCTACCCCGACTGGTTCTACAAAATGATTGTTGACGACCACGGCGACATCATCCGACAGGCCTTCTAACCCCTTCTTCCCTTTCAACTGCCAGTGGGTTATGGGTCTGCGTCCGCCTTCCCATAACCCGCTGCCTTATTACCCCCCGCCCAATGACTATTGAACGATACCTCGCCCCCATCAGCCCGGCAGATTTCGGCTACCGCCCCAGCGACTATGCCGAGGTCCTCGGCGACAACATCCAGGCCTACACACCCGGCTCCCCCTTCCCCGAACTGCCCAACGGTGGCCTCGTCCTCCTCGGCGTGGGCGACGACCGGGGCTCCATCGGCAACGCGGGCTGCGCCGACGCACCCGACATCATCCGCACCAGCCTCTACAACCTCGCCATCCCCGACTACTGCGCCCACCTCACCGACCTCGGCAACATCATACCCGGGCAACTCCCCGAAGACACCTGCTTCGCCGTAGCCGAAGTGGTGGCCGCCCTCCTCGACAGGCATAACACCGTCCTCCTTCTCGGCGGCAGCCAGGACCTCACCTTCGCCGCCTACAAAGCCTACGAAACTCTCCACCGCATCATCAACATCGCCGCCATCGACCCACGCTTCGACGTGGAAGAAACCGACGAAAACTCCTCCCGCAGCTGGCTCCGCACTATCATCATGCAGAACCCCAACTACCTCTTCCTTCACACCAACGTGGGCTATCAAACCTACTTCGTCGGACGCAAGATGGTGCAGCTCATGGACGACCTCAAGTTCGATGCTTTCCGACTCGGCGAAGTCCAGCGCGACATGGCCCGCGCCGAGGCCCTGCTCCGCAACGCCGACCTCGTCTCCGTTGACATCAGCGCCGTCCGCCAAAGCGACGCCCCCGGCTGCGGCACACCCTCCCCCCACGGCTTCTATGGCGAGGAACTCTGCCAGATGATGCGCTTCGCCGGCATGAGCGACAAAGCCTCCTGCCTCGGCCTCTTCGATGTCAACCCCCGCCTCGACCGCGCCGAACAAACCACTGCCATGGCCGCCCAAGCACTTTGGCATTTCATCGAAGGCTTCTTCAACCGCCGGCCCGACAACCCCCGCCTCAACCCCGAAAACTCCAAACGCTACCTCGTTCGCCTCGAAGACCACAACCTCCAAATTACCTTCTACAAAAGCAAACTCAGCGACCGCTGGTGGGTCGAAGTCCCCTGCCACGACCCCGATAAGTGCGAAATCTACTCCCCCCACCTCATGCTGCCCTGCACCTACTCCGACTACCAACAGGCCATGAACAACGAAATCCCCGCCCTTTGGTGGAACTACTTCCAGCGAGTCAACAGCCCACTGTGACCGCCAGTGACCTGCGACTTGTGAACAGTGGCAAACAGTGACCTGCGACCCGTGAACGGACAATCGGTGGGTGCTATCCCCCCATCGTCTGTCCAGCGAAGTAGGATTATTGTGGTGGAGTCAGCGGTACTCTTGGCGAAGACTTTGTAGATACCGCGAGGCTACGCAGGAAGCGGGGGCAAATGGTGTTCGTTCAAGGCAAATCCCGCCGTCTCTGCGAGTGTCAAAGGAGGAGACTGTTTGCAACCCATCCACCCTATTGCCTTACATACCTGTCCTTAATCTCGTTCCATCGAGGGATTTGGAGTGTTCTACCGTATTGCTGCCTATATGCATCAACGAACCGTGAACACCAAGTACCCGAAATGTCTCTTGTTTTTGGGTTGCGAAAGACGGTTTCGTCAATGGCAGACACAAAGTCCTCCAAACACTCAAATGGAGGATAGTTTGAACTTGAACCATACCATTTTGCAGGCCTTATCTTGTGAATGACATTGTCCTTCACCTGGAGATTAAGCGGGTAATTGCTCATGGCGCGGCATATCTCCCATACGTTCTTTAGCCATATACCGCAGATAGTGACAATGCCGTCCTCTGTCATACTATATCCAAAGATGAGATACTTCACGTGCAACATATATGGCTTTTCTATAATTTCCTCTTGAAAAGCACGGAAATCAGCAATGTCGAAGCCTGGCGAAGCCAAATAGTTGAATGCTTTTACCTCCAAGAGGTTCTCCTCTCTGTTGTCAGTGTCCAAATAAATGTCAGGAGGCATTTGCGTGTTGGGGTTCGGCGAGTAGTCGTAGTTGTTCTTCCTCAGCCACCCTTCAAGCCACTCCTGCATAATACTACCCACCACATCGCGCTGTCTGACAACAATGCTGACATCACCGAGGAAGAACCTTATTTGCCCCCGCTGCTCTAATATCTTGTCAAAGTTTAAAAGCCGGTCATATACTTGTTCTGCCGTAATCTTAGCCATGATTGCTATATTTTTACGAGTTCGAGTAATCGGGTTGCCACAGCCTTGATGACAGGTACGACAACTGTATTGCCAAGTAAGTCAAAGCCATCCTTCTCGCTGACTTCAAATTTGATTGAATTGGGGTATCCGCAGATTCTCAGTCCTTCTCGCAGTGTCAGCTTTCGCAAACCTCCATTGTCAACAACATAGAGCTTCTGCATATCCATTGCAACAAGAGTTGGGGCAACATCTTTTGGCGACAGCACCTTGTTTATCTCAAAACTCAACTTTCCGGCCACGATGTTATATCCCTTTGGCTTTGTTGTATCATACTCTCTTCGGGTTGTTGTGATGTTTCCCTCGTTGTGTTCCCTGATTAGTTTTTTAGGGTGTTCATATTTTAAGTACCCCTTTTCAGTCAAGTCCTCCAGCAGTTCGTGGAGGTTAGATGCCTGATAGAATGAACGGATTTGCTCCTCCGTTAGGGGCATCCCATCCATCCAGTCAATGCCGATTATCTCTGCCCATTTCTTCTTTCGCCTCTCGGTGAGAATGGCATCAAGAAGCCTTTTCTGTTCCTTGCTCACTGGACCCTTGGTCTCAAGATCCCAGCTGTGTATGTTCGTATTTCCGCCGCGTTTATCTTTGATAGACTTGCCATAGAGCTCTTCTACTTTAAAATGTTTCAAGAGATTTCTGATAAATGGCGTTTCAATCGTTGGCCTGCCAGTTTCGAGTATGTCGCTCAAACAACTTTCTTCTACAGGAAAGTTATCCAAATCGGGTTTGCCCGATATGCAGCCTACTATGTAGATCCGTTTGCGTTCCTGCGGAACGCCAAAATACCTCGAATTGAGGATTCGGAAGGTATAGTGATAGTTCAGTGCGGCAAGCCTGTTGGTTATCACTCTCAGTGTGTTGCCTCCATCGTGGTTTACAAGCCCTTCTACATTTTCCAGAATGAATCCTTGCGGTCGCTTGTCCCTTAATATTCTCTCAACTTCAAAGAACATCGTCCCCCTTGTGTCTGCGAACCCCTGTCGCTTGCCTGCCGAACTAAAAGCCTGACAGGGAAACCCTGCACAAAGAATATCAAAGTCGGGAATGTTCTTTGTATTCACTTTCGTTATGTCTCCTGTTATTGTTTCGGTGGGATGATTGTCATGCAGTACCTTGACGGCATACGGCTTTATTTCTGACGTGAATACACATACGGGTTCAAATCCTTTTTCCCTTGCTGCCTGTTCCAGGCCGCAGCGGATGCCCCCGATTCCGGCAAATAGATCAATAAACCTTAGCACCCTTTTGTTGTGTGTCAAACTTGATATTCGGGATGGTTGAAGAGAGACATCGGTATGGACAGATATGTCGCCGCCACTAAGCAGCATCGGAGCATAGTCAGTAGCACCCGGCCTTCTCTTTTCTCTGAGCAGTTCAGCAACATTAATGCCTTCTGATTGTATCTCGTCGCCCAACAAATATACGACATAACTGCCTTGTGGGTCTGGATACTGTAGGGCAAGCATATCCTCTTGGTTTTTCAGCGAGGATGAAACGCACGGGAACAGATGGTAATTGTTCTGAACATCCTGATAGTCATAGATGAGGACATAATCTGGGGTCTCAGTGGACTGAATGCTGCCGTTGCGAACCGAGAAAAGGTCTTCATTTATTCGCACATTGTACAGTTTCTCATAACGCGATGGCTGCTTGCCGAGAATCCATTCCAACTGTTTTTTTTCATCCCTGTACGTCCCGAGAAGAATCTTGCAGTCTTTGTTGTCAACGAAATGGAAAATGTTCGCCTCACATTCTGTACGGGAATAAGCCGTACTGGCAGGGGAGGGCGTATTTTGACCCGATTCGTGCTGTCGATATTTACACTCTGTTGCCATATTTCGGAGAATAAGATACAGATTATCGTAAATTAGTTACTTGTATGGAATGTGTAACGGGAGGTGGTAGTGAAAAATTCAGCAAAGATGGCTTGTACATATTCTTCCTTCTACACTACAGTTTGTCCGCTCCACTCAAATAGTAACGCGGTCTCCAACAGTAGTGACATGGAAAATATGCAGAACAACCTCGCCTTCCTATTGTCAATTTCACAATCATTTTGCGGTGCAAAGATACGCATTATTTTTGAGGTAGGAAGTATTTTTCGTTTCAGCAACAGGGCAAACGCATCAAATGTCGATATGAGGTAGTTGATGTTCCAGCCGGCCCTGAGCCTCTTGGTGGCGATGCTGCCCTTTCCCTTGTCTGTCTTGAGGATGTTGAGAGCGAACTTCCCTGACGAGGGCGGAGTTCTGTGCGGAGTGGCCCGCCCGCTTGTGCTGGGCGTCTTCGCGGAAGGCCATGTCGAGAACCCAGTGCAGCGAGTTTTCCACGCCCCAGTGGCTGCGTATGAGCTCGTTGAAAGGCTGCCCGGGGCCGAGGCTGCTGATGTGGTAGCGCGCCTCGGCGGAGGCGTCGCCGGTGGAGGTGGCGAACCTCGTCGCCGTGACCTTGACGACCGTCCTGAGGCCGGGCCAGTCGTGAACCGTCCTGAGCAACTCGTCTGGCAGGTAGGCCTGGCACCTGCGGGTCTCGACCCGGCCGTGGCCCTTGTCCACGTCCTCAGTCTCGGCCACGGGCCGGCCGGCGTTCGTCAGATGCTCGGCATCCTCCCTCAGCGTCCCTTGGTTGCCCTTGAGCGCCAGGATGTAGTCGGCCTTGCCGTCCAGTATCTTTTGGGCGATGACGGTCTGCGTCCCCATGGCATCAATCGTGACGATGGCGCCGCTGAGGAAAAGCTTGTCCAGCAGTTCTAGTATCGCCATTGATTGTGTCGTGGGACAGTATCCCGTTGGCGAGGCTGGGCCGCCCCTTCAGCTGGTCGCGGAACGCATTGCCGAACTCCTCTACCGAATCTTAGGACTCGGCCCCGCAGATGACGGCCAGCACCGTCAGCACCTCCACGTCGGTCAGGCTGTGCGAGCATCTGCCCCTGACCCGCGGGTCTTTCAGCTTGCGCATCGTCTCGTATTTTTCCACACAGTTTGGCACATTGCCCCCGTCGGGGGGGCGGATGAAGTCTATGTAGAACAAAAAAAAGTTGTATCTTTGCAACGTGAAAGTGAGGGGCGGCCTGGCAATGCATAAGCGCCGCCGAGACGCTGTGGATTGTAATATGGTTTTGTTAAACAGTCAATTATTTTTGGTAGCGATATGAATATACTTTTGCTTGGTTCGGGCGGCCGCGAACACGCCATGGCCGTCAAGATTGCTTCGAGCGACCGCTGTACGCGGCTTTTTGTTGCACCTGGCAATCCCGGAACAGCGTTGGTGCCTAAGTGCGCCAATGTGGGGTTAGACGCGCTGGACTTCCCCTCGGTAAAGGATTTTGTGCTGAAAAACGACGTGCAGATGATGGTTGTGGGCCCAGAGGCCCCCTTGGTGGCGGGAATCACCGACTTTTTTGCCGAGACCCCGGGGCTGAAGAATGTGAAGGTGATAGGCCCCAATCGGGCAGGTGCCCAGCTGGAGGGAAGCAAGGACTATGCAAAGGACTTCATGGCTCGCCATGCTATCCCCACCGCCGGGCACCGAACATTCACCGCCGAGACCATTGAAGCCGGCAAACGATACCTCTCCTCGCTGCGCCCCCCCTACGTCCTGAAGGCTGACGGACTGGCCGCCGGCAAAGGGGTGCTGATTCTCGACAACTTGAAGCAGGCCTGTGACGAACTGTCCAATATGCTCGTACATGGCAAGTTCGGCGATGCCTCGGCCAAAGTGATAGTGGAGGAGTTTCTCTCGGGCGTGGAACTGAGCGTCTTTGTGCTCACCGACGGCAAGCACTACCACATCCTCCCCTCGGCCAAGGACTACAAGCGTATAGGCGAGGGCGACACGGGGCTCAATACAGGCGGCATGGGGTCGGTGAGCCCTGTGCATTTTGCCGATGCCGCCTTTATGCAGAAAGTGGAGGAACGCATTGTCCAGCCCACCGTAAAGGGACTTCTGCACGACGGCATCCGCTATAAGGGCTTCATCTTTGTGGGGCTGATGGCTGTCGCCAACGAGCAGACGGGCGAACTTGACCCGTATGTGATTGAGTATAACGCTCGCATGGGCGACCCGGAGACCGAAAGCGTCTTTCCACGCATCAAAAGCGACGTGGTCGAACTGTTTGAACACGTCTGGCAGGGAAACCTCCAGCAGATTGGACTTGATGTAGATACACGCTCGGCGGCCTGCGTAATGCTGGTGGCGGGGGGCTATCCCGAAAAATATGAGAAGGGGAAGGTCATCGGCGGCATTGGCGACGTGGAGGACAGCATGGTGTTCCATGCCGGCACTACGCTCTCTAACGACGGCCGGCTGCTGACCAACGGTGGACGCGTGCTGTGCGTCACCTCGCTGGCTCAGAGTATGCCCGTCGCCCTGCTGAAGTCCTATCAGGAGGCCGACAAAATCAACTGGGATGGCAAGTATTTCCGCCACGACATAGGCCAAGACCTGCTCAAGATGATGATATAGCCTCCCAGAAGCAGGTGGCTTGTCCAACGGACACATTGTGTCAGATTATAACTCGCAACAGAGAAGAAATAATAGCGTCTTTTAAGCGTCTCGCCCACCAAAATGAGGCAAACAGGCGATTACAGTGACAACTTCGACCTGACTGAGGAGGATGTGGCTCCATTGATTCAGCCCGCCGAACAGCTGGTTGCCAAGTTTATATCGCTAATCTGACCATCATTGTACCGCTATTTGCACGTTGCTGGCGAGCCTGTCCCCGCTGGGCTTGGGTTTACTTGGCGGGTGCGGTCGTTGGCACGATCAAGAGTTCCACCGTTCCCGGCAGGGCGGCGGGCAGGGCGGCGTGGGTCTCGATTCGCCCCAGGCCGCAGACTTTGGGTGAGGCTCCGTCGGAGGCAAGGAGCAGGGCCTGGCGGCCGTCGGGTGCGGGAGGATAGTCAAAGGGGTTGTCCGACCCCACAAGTATGGCTCCTTCGTTGAGTTGGATGTTGACGTTGGGGGGGATGGTGACGCTGCCGGTGAGGTATCGCCCCACCTCAAAGACAAGGGTGCCGCCCCCTTGCGTTCCTATACGGTCGAGTGCCGCCTGTAAGGAGCCTGTGTTCACGGTGCTGCCGTTGCTTTTGCAGCCATAGAGCGAAGCCCTGTAGAGTGTGGCTCCTTGGGAGCAGGGGGTGGTGTTGTCGTGAGCCAGTATGACATCGGAGGCGGTAGCGGCGATGTCGGAGGTGCCGCGTGAAGCCGCCGACTTGCGGCTGGCGGCCTTGGTGTCGGACTGCCGTATCTTCAGCCCCCGGCAGTTGTTGGCCACCACTTGGCATTCGCGGTAGGGCTCCGAGTGGTCGAAATGCGATTTCTCAATCAGCAGGCCCTCCACGTCGTCGGCCACCAGTGCCGGGCGGTAGTCGCAGTCGGCTACACGCAGGGTGACATTGCGCAGGGTGACGCTGTCGGCGTGACGGACGAAAAGCCCCCAGGCGGGCAGCTCCTTCCACATAGAGAACTCGGGGTAGCGGCGTTCCCACTCAGGAATGGCGGCGAGGGCTTCGGGCGAGGTGCCGCAGTAGGCGTAGGCGGTGTCGGCCTTTCCGGGATAGGTGATTTCGATGTTCTCTAACAGCACGTTCTTGATACGCATACCCGGGCAGCCCATGATGCTGCTGGGCGAGACATTGCGGGGCTGGTCCTCAACGGGGCCTTCATAGCGGTAGCCGGCATCAGGCTTGTCGAAAGGCACTTCGGCATAGAGGTTGCGGATGACGATGTCGCGGAGGGCGGGGCCGACGGTGCCGCTGTTTCGGGGCGAGAAGCGCAGGAAGAAGGGGTTGCCGGTGTGGATGCAGCGGAGCCCATCGACCACTATGTCCTGCACCGAGGCCCCATCAACGGAGGCTATGGTGATGGCGCTGCGGTAGGTGTCGCGAATCTCATTATTGCGGAAGACAAAGTGGCGGAAGGTGCCGCGGGTGGCGGTGCCGAACTTGATGCCGTTGGCCGAGGAGCGGCCGACGCAGTTCTCCACCAACACGTTCTCGCTCACACCGTCGGTATGGTGGCTCTTGAAGCAGTAGGCGTCGTCGGAGGCATCAATGTAGCAGTTGCGCACCACCACTTCGCGGCAATCAACGATGTCGAGCCCGTCGTTGTTCCAAAAGCACTTGGCATCAACCCTGATGCCGTCGATGAGGAGGTGGGAGCACAGCTCATACTGCTGGCACCAGCTGGCGGGGTCTTTGAGGGTGATGCCGCTGACCTCCACTTGGTCGCAGCCGAGGAAGTGGATGAGTTCGGGACGGTTGGAACCGTCGGGACGGTCATAGCGGAGGGGGTCTTTGACCAGCCCTTTGTGGATGTTTTCCATCACCTGCTGGGCCGCCTCCCAGCCGCGGCCGTCGATTGTGCCTTTGCCCGTGAGGCCGATGTGGTGCTGCCGCACGGCAAAGAGCATGGCTGTCCAGCGGATGTCGGGGTCTTTCACATAGTCGAAGGGGTTGGTGGAGCCGAGCAGCAGGGCGCCTTCCTCCAAGTGGAGGGTGACGCCGCTCTTGAGGTAGAGGCTTCCGACGAGGTAGGTGCCGGCGGGAACGCCGACCACCTGCGGTGTGCCGAGGGCTGAATAGCGTGCCGCAGCGGAGTCTATGGCGGCCTGGATGGGACGGGTGCAGAGGGTGGTTCCGTCGGCACAGGCATCGAAGTCGGCCACCGAAAGGGTCTGAGCCGCTGCGGGGGCAACGAAGTTGCCGAGTGTCAGCACAAGGATGAGGATTGCTCTTTTCATGGGTATGGGTTGGGGGGTGTTAATGCGTAAGGGCGGGGACTGCCCGGCCCAGCGCCACGGGGCCGATGAGTCCTGTGGGGCAGGGGGGAATGTTGCGTTTCAGCACGAAATGCTGCACCACTTTGTCTTCGGTCAGCGAGCGGGCGTAGTTGTTGAGCCGGGTGGTGACGGCTATCTCAATGGTGTTTTCTCCCCTATGCAGGAGTCCCGGAGGAATGGCCCAGCGGTGGCGGCCGAACCAGCGAATACCGAGGGTGCGGCCGTTGAGCCGCAGTTCGCCGATGTCGCACACTTGGCCGAGGTCTATCCACTCGGCTCCGGCGAGGGTGTCGAGGGTGAAACGGGCTGTATAGACCGCTGTTCCGGCAAAATGGGGAAACCCAACTTGGGCCAGGTCGTCAAGCCGGGTAAGCAGCGTGTCAGTCGTCTCGGTGAGCAGTGCATGCTGGAGCGAGACCTGCCACTGGCCGATGGGCAGCGGGACCGTTGCCGCACTGTCGGGGAAGAGGAGCGGCTGGCGGGTCGTGGCGGTGTAGAGGCGGCCGGCGGTGTCAATGGGGAAGGCTTCTAAGAGGCTGCTGTCGGTTCCGGGGAGGGTGAAGAGCAGCAGCAGGCTTTCGGCGGGGCCGAGTCTCAGGGTGAGGCTTCCCGAGTCGATGGCGGCCGCCTGCCGAAGCCCGTCGGCGCAGTCGAGCACCCAAGCGGAACGCCCCTGCCATACCGACGGCTCAAATTGGAGCCGAGTCTCTATGCACTGGTCGAGGTGGGCGTTGGAGAAGAGGAAGAGGTGCCCGCCCGAGGTGGTCAGGTGGTTGTGGAGCAGAAAACGGTCGGGGCGGCTGACGCCGACCGAATGGGGCAGCCCGAGGCGTTCCTGTAGCAGGGCGTAGTACTCAAGGTAGGCGCCGTCTGCGGGAAGCGGCTCAGTCACCACCCGCCCCGATAGGGCGGCAGCGGCCAGCGGGTTGGCAGCGGCGGCCGAAGGCTGTCGCCTATTGGGAATCCCGCCCAAGCATACCACTCGTCCGCCCCCCTCGGCAAATTGGGCAAGACGCTCCAAGGCAGTGCTGTCGAGATTGGACAGGTCGGGGAGGATGAACAGCCGATAGGCGGCCTCGCCCACTCGCAGGAGGCTGTCGCCGCAGCGGGACTCTTTCAGCTGCAAGGGGGAGACGAAGTCACACCCGCCTCCGTTTTTGTGCACGGCCTCCCACAGCAGTTGGGGGATGTTGTATTTGCTCCCCTTGGGGTAGTTGGGGAACGGCTCGGTCTGCACGCCCAGCTCGCCCCACATTTCGTCGGTGGGGAGCAGTATGGCGATGGGGGAGGAGGGCTGCGCCTCCCGCAGGGCGAAGCTCATCCGCGCCCGGTAGTCGTTGAGCCGGCGGAAGAAGGGCCACCAAGTATTGCGCTCGTTGTAGTAGCTCCCATACTGCACCCAGCCCGGGAAAGGCGCCGATGGGGGCATATAGTTGAAGCCGTGCCACACCGAGTGGGTGATGCCGCTGAAGGCGCTCATGTCCGACCCCGCCTTCAGCAGTTCCAGCGGGGTGTTGAACAGCATATAGGTGTTGGTCATCTCCTCGGCGCTCACCAGCCGGCGTCCCGACTGGTGGGCTGCGGAAGATACATACTTGTCAATCATCGTGTATGCCCGGCCGCGCCGGTAGTCCTCGTCGCCCATCTCATAGCCTACACGGTGGCGCAGGTAGTTGGTCGTCCAGCTCTCTCCTTCGGGAATGTCTATGCACAGCGAGCTTTGCAGCGGGAAGAAGCCGCGGCCGTAGGCCTGTGCCCGCGAGGCCACCCCCTGCTCGCGGCACCAGGCGGCGAATGTCTCGGTGCAGCGCTCGCGGAGCAGTTCGGCTTTGGTGAGCTCGAAGTCGTGCCGCACACGCGCCACTTCCTGCCTGAATTGCTCACCCTGGCGGGCGCCGTAGGTGTAGCTGGCCACCTCGCCGAGCCGCCCTGTCTTGAACATGGTGAAGGGCAGCCAGGGCATCAGGTCGTAGCCCCGCCGACGCTCAAACTCGGCGGCCATATCGTCGGTCCAGTTGCTGCCTTCCAATTCCATGCTGTCCATAAAATAGGCTCTCAGCCACTGCTTCATAGGCCCCAGCCGTCCCGCCAAGGTCTGAGACATTCGGTCGAGGAACCGGCGGACGGCACGGCGGTTGAAGTGGTCAACAATTGGCCCCGACGCACCGGGAGCCCCATTGATTACCGAGGCGAAGGAACGGCAGCGGATGAGGGCGTAGAGCATTCGCTTGCTCCCGTCGGGGCTCCCGGCGGCTATGGTGTCGCCCGACGGCAGCGGCACGGCTTCCGAAATCGACGAGATACTGTCGGGTGTGAGCGTCAGCCCGACCAACTCAAATCGCCGGTCGCTGTTGGGCACTGTCACCTGCGGGTCGGCTGCCTCAAAGAGTTCCTCTTTCGTGAGCACGGTGTCTCCCGCAAAGGGAACGGCGAGCGTGAGCATCACCTGCGCCCGCTCTTCCATGGCCAGCGACTCCATGCCGAAAGGCCATCCCGACCCCACCAGCAGGTCGCAGCCCATACCCAAGCGGCGGGCTTCCCGCAACGCGGCGGCAAGACACGCCGTCCACTCTTCGCCCAACCACTCCAATGGCTGCTGCCCCAAAGCGTCGCACCGTTTGGAGGGGAACTCGATAGGGTTGATTTCAACCCCGCCTATGCCCGCCCGGTGCAGCACCTGCAACTCGCGTTTCAGTTCGTTGCTGTCAACCATATCGCCGTTCCACCACCACCTAATCCATGGGCGGCAGTCCTCCCACCGCCCCCTCCCGGGGCGCTTCAACACCGCTTCAGCTCCGTTCCGGCACCGTTTCTTCTCCGTTTCATCGCAGATCCGCTCTCGTCCCGCTTTCCGCCTCCCCCTCACCGAGCTCCCGTCCGGGGCTTTTCCCTCCGTCACCTCATAATGGCCCGGCGTCAAATAGCCGATTCCCCTTGGGTAGTCACGGGTGTCTCGGACAGCCTCCCACCCCCGGCTCATGGCCGGCTGGGTGCAGAACAACAGATACAGCGCGAGGACAATCTTCCACTTCATGCTGTGCCTAACGCAATATGCCGCGCTTTATTGTGTGGCAGTCTGGCATGGATTTTGCTGCAAAGCAAGGTATGGACAAACAGAGAATGACTTTTGAGATAGACCGCCGCACAGTCACCGAAGGCGATGTGGCCGAGGTGACCTGGCAGTGCGACGGCGCCGAACAGGTGACGCTGACTATCGACAACGGCTTCCGCACCGCCTCCATGCCCTTGGCCTCCTCCGGAAGCAAGAAGTTCCGCCTCAACCGTTCCAAAGGCCGGACACGCCTCACCATCGCCGTCGTCCAAGGGGGCAGGACCTTTACCAAGAAGTTGAGCGTGCGGGTGAAGAAAATGCCCGTCATGCGTGCCGAGACAGTGGACCACCGGGGCCGCCGCCAAAGCGGCTTTGGGCTGTGGTGGACGAAGCAGTGGGGCAAGATTCGGCTCTTTTTCGGCCGCCTGAGGAGCGAATTGCGGACGCTCCCCGAGCGCAAACAGTTGGCCGCAAAGCTTCTCGCCATCATGGGGGTGCTGCTCATCCTCAGCAGCGTGTGGCCTCGGGTTTACAGTTTCGGTATGCTGTTCCTCGTGGGCTACCTTGGCTTCGTCCTGCTGCGCCGATAGCCTTCTATCCGCCGGGTGACATTCTGTCACCCGGCTCTGCCACCTCGGGGCGGAGGTCAGATGATGCCCTCGCGGAGGATGTCGTGCAGGTGCAGGACTCCGAGGTAGCGTCCCGCGTCGTCAATGACAGCCAGTTGGGTGATGGACTTGTTGCGCATCAGGTGCAGGGCGTTCACGGCATACTCGCTCTCTGCCACACACAGCGGCGAACAGGTCATGATGTCGCGGGCGGTGAGGCTCTCGATGGAGGTGTCCCGTTTCAGCATTCGGCGCAAGTCGCCGTCGGTGATAATGCCCTCCACGTCGCTGCCCGAAGAGACGATGGTGCACCCCAGACGCTTCGAGGTCATCTCCACAATGGTGTCGCGCAGCGAGGTGTCGGGAGCCACCAACGGACGCTCGTTCTGGCGGAACAGGTCGCCCACACGCATATAGAGCTGTTTGCCCAACGCCCCGCCGGGGTGGAAGCGGGCGAAGTCTTGCGCCGAAAAGTTACGGCACTCAATCAGCGCCACAGCCAGCGCGTCGCCCATCACCAGCTGGGCAGTGGTGCTGCTGGTGGGAGCCAGATTGTTGGGACACGCCTCGTGCTCCACGGTGGTGTCCAGCACTATGTCGGCCTCTCGGGCCAAAAATGAACCGGTGTTGCCGACTATGGCTATCAGTTTGTTGCCGAAGTTCTTCACCAAGGGAATGAGTACCTTGATTTCGGGCGTGTTGCCGCTCTTCGATATGCACACCACCACATCATCGGGGCATATCATCCCGAGGTCGCCGTGTATCGCGTCGGCCGCATGCATAAACAGCGCCGGGGTGCCCGTGCTGTTGAGGGTCGATACTATTTTGGTGCCGATGTTGGCGCTCTTGCCAATACCCGTGATTATTACTCGCCCTTTCGTATAAAAGAGCGTCTCAACTGCTTGAAAAAAACTGTTGTCAATATGCTTCTCAAGGCTCTCTATTGCTTTTTTTTCGTCTGCAATAACCTGTATTGCAATCTTTTTAATCTCCTCTTCCGACTTTATTGCCACTTTATTCTTGTTGTTTGGATTTTTTTTGCTAACTTTGGACTGCAAAATTACAAGTTTTTTTCCACTTATGCTGAATTTACGTGCAAAGTTAAAGGAAATATTTGGTTTCGACAACTTTAAGGGCGACCAAAAGGCCATCATCGAAAGCCTCTTGCAGGGCAATGACACCTTCGTCATCATGCCTACGGGCGGCGGAAAGTCGCTTTGCTACCAGCTCCCCGCCATCATCAGCGAGGGCACCGCCATCGTCGTCTCGCCCCTTATTGCGCTAATGAAGAACCAGGTGGACGCAGTGCGCTACACTTCCGGCAAGGACTATGTGGCCCACTTCCTCAATTCCTCGCTCTCAAAAACCCAGGTCAACGAGGTCAAAGACGACCTCCTCAAGGGCGAAACCAAACTCCTCTATGTGGCGCCCGAAACCCTCTCCAAGGAGGACACTATTGTGTTTCTCCGCCGGCTGCCCATTTCCTTCTTCGCCATCGACGAGGCCCACTGCATCTCGGAGTGGGGGCACGACTTCCGCCCCGAATACCGACGCTTGCGCGACGCCATCGACACCATCAACGACAAGGCCCCCATCCTCACCCTCACCGCCTCGGCCACCCCCAAGGTGCAGCAGGACATCATCAAAAATCTCCGCATGGAGAATGCCAAAGTCTTTGTCTCTTCTTTCAACCGCCCCAACCTCTACTACGAGGTGCGGCCCAAACCCGCCGAACCCATGGCCCTCCACAAGGAAATTATCAAATTCATCCGCAACAACGAGGGCAAGAGCGGTATCATCTACTGTCTCACACGCAAAAAGGTGGAGGACTTGGCTGCCCTCCTCCAGCTCAACGGCATCAAGGCTCTGCCCTACCACGCCGGCCTCGACAACAGGGTGCGGGCCGAAAATCAGGACAAATTCCTCATGGAGGAGGTCGATGTCATCGTGGCCACTATCGCTTTCGGCATGGGCATCGACAAACCCGACGTCCGCTTTGTCATCCACTACGACATACCCAAAAGCCTCGAAGGCTACTACCAGGAGACCGGCCGCGCCGGCCGCGACGGCGGCGAGGGTCAGTGCATTGCCTTCTATTCCGAAACCGACGTGGAGAAGCTCTACAAGTTCTTCTCCGACAAGAATATCACCGAGCAGGAACTGGCCAACCAGCTCGTCCAGGAGGTGGTGGGCTATGCCGAGTCTTCGGCCTGCCGCCGACGCAACCTCATGCGCTATTTCGGCGAGGACTACGACGAACCTAACTGCGGATGCTGCGACAACTGCCTCCACCCCAAACCCCAGCTGGAGGCGAAAGAGGAAATGCAGTATGCCCTCGAAACCGTTCTGGCCACCAAGCAGGCCTTCAAGATGCAGGACATCGTGGACGTGATGATGGGCAAGCGCAACCCCATCACCAAGGTCTATCATCAGGACAGCCTCGAACAATGGGGGCAGGGGGCAGACCATGACCCAAAATTCTGGAAAGCGGTACTCCGGCAGGCGGTGTTCGACAAACTCCTCACCAAAGAGGTGGAACTGTTCGGCGTGCTCAAACTCACCCCGGCCGGCTTCCGCTTCATCAAGCACCCCTACAACATCTCGGTGGTCTGCGACCACGACTACTCCGCCGCCTCTTTCGAGGACATCGAGGACGAATCCTCCTCCCACGTCTCCTCCGTCGCTTTCGACGACGCGCTCTACGTCCAGCTTCGAGGCATTCTCAAGTCTATGGCCCAAAAGGAGAAGCTCCCCCTCCATGTCATCTTTGAAGACCGCTCCATCAAGGACATGACCATTCAGTACCCGTGCAATGTGGAGGAACTGGCCCGCTGCACGGGCGTGGGCATCGCCAAGGCGCAAAAGTACGGCGGACCTTTCGTCCAACTCATCAAACAGTATGTGGAGGACAACGAAATCCAGCGCCCCCAGGACATCGTGGTCCACAGTGCTGCCAACAAGTCCGAGAACAAAATTTACATCATCCAAGCCATCGACCGCCGCAAGTCGCTCGAGGACATCGCCAACGGCAAGGGCCTCTCCCTCGACGAGCTGATGACCGAAATGGAACACATCATCAGTTCGGGCACCAAACTCAATATCGACTACTACATCGACGAAAATGTCGAGCAGGAACACCAAGAGGTGCTCACCGAATACTGGCGTGAGTCGGAGACCGGCGACCTCCAGGAAGCCTACAACGAATTTGCCGACGACGAAGACTACCCCGAAGAGGAAATCCGCCTCATGCGCATCAAATTCCTCTCCGACTTCGGCCACTAACCCCACCTCACTATTCACAATTCACACTTCACAATTCACACTTCACCAACAAAAGAATGATACCCATAGGACTGAAAGGACACTCTGAGCAGGTCGTCACCGAGTCGCTCACCGCCTCCAGTGTCGGCAGCGGGCTTGCCCGCGTCTTTGCCACCCCGATGATGATTGCCATGATGGAGCAGACCTGTCATGTGTGTGTGCAGCCGTTTCTCCAGCCCGGCGAATCTACCGTTGGCACCCGGGTGGATGTTGCCCACACCGCCGCCACGCCGGTGGGAATGCGCGTGTGGTGCGACTGTGAACTCATAGAGGTGGACCGCCGCCGGCTTCTCTTTGCCGTGTCGGCCTACGACGAGGACGGTCTCATAGGGCAGGGTCGGCACGAGCGGTTTGTTGTCGATAGCCGACGCTTTCAACTCAAAGCCGACGAGAAGGCGATGTCCTGTCCCGCCCAAAACCAGTAATACCACACCCGCAATGCGTAAACTTCTCCTCATCCTTCTCCCCCTTGCCTGTGTGGTGGGCTGTGGCCGGCTGCAGCCCCCCGCCCCCTACGGCCCCTGCCCCACCGACGCGCAATTGCGCTGGCAGCGTATGGAAATGAATATGTTCTGCCACTTCGGCCCCAACACCTTCTCGGACAAAGAATGGGGCGACGGCGCCGAACCCGAAGACCTCTTCAATCCCGAAGCCTTAGACTGCTCCCAGTGGGCTGCGGTGGCCAAGGCCGCGGGCTTCCGCGGCATCATTCTCACCGCCAAACATCACGACGGCTTCTGCCTCTGGCCCAACCCCGCCAGCAACCACACCGTGGCGCAATGCGCCTGGCGGCAGGGCCGCGGCGACGTCCTTCGCGACCTCTCCGACGCCTGTCGTCAGGCCGGCCTCGCCTTCGGCGTCTATATCTCGCCCTGGGACCGCAACGCCCCCACCTACGGCACCCCCGAATACAACCAGACCTTCCGGCTCACACTCCAAAGTGCGCTCTCCTCCTACGGCCCCGTCTTCGAGCAGTGGTTCGACGGCGCCAACGGCGAAGGACCGAATGGCAAGCGTCAGGACTACGACTGGCCCCTCTTCAACTCCACCGTCGCCGCCCTACAGCCCCAGGCGGTCATCTTCAGCGATGTGGGCCCCGGCTGCCGCTGGATGGGCAACGAACAGGGTGTCAACGGCGAGACCTGCTGGTCCCGCCTCTCTATCCAAGGCTTCGCCCCCGGCCAAAAGTCGCCCGGCACCGCAACCCTCAATTCCGGCCAGCCCGACGGCACCCACTGGGTGCCGGCCGAAACCGACGTGTCACTCCGCCCCGGGTGGTTCTTCCACCCCAACGAAAAACCCAAGACCGTAGAGCAGCTATTGGGCATCTACTACACCAGCATCGGCCGCAACTCGCTGCTGCTGCTCAATGTGCCGCCCGACCGCAGGGGACTTGTCTCTGCGGCCGACTCGCTACGTCTGATGGAGTTCCGCTCCGCACTCGACAGCATCTTCTCCATCGACCTCGCACAAGGGGCGCGCGTCAACGCCTCCGAAGAACGAAGCCCCCGTTTCCGCGGAGCCAACCTCCTCGACACCTGCTACGACCATTATTGGGCCGTCACCGACGACAACAGCACCCCCTCAGTCACCCTCACTTTTCCCGAACCTGTGACTTTCAACCGCGTCATGCTGCAGGAGTACATCCCCCTCGGCCAGCGGGTGGAGCAGTTCCGAATCGACGTGATGGAGCGGGGGCAGTGGCGACCCCTCGCCCAAGCCACCACTATAGGCTACAAACGCATCCTCCTCACCGAGACAGTCACCGCCCAAGCGGTCCGTCTGACCATCGAAAGCAGCCTGGCAACCCCCGTCATCAACCGCCTCGCCCTCTACTGGGACGGCATCTATCAACCCCCCACCCCCCAAAACGCTAAGTGAAATTCGGAACGAGGTAGAGTAAAGGAGACGTAAAGGACAAAAATGAGGCTGTTGCCGAGGCGTCGCGGCAGCGGCCGCACACCCTCCTCCTCGTTGTCGCCGCACATCCTGTGGAAGACCTCAAACATCTCCCCAAGAAATGAATGGAGACTGTTGAGGCAGCACGGTGCACCTCAGTTGTCATGCGGGGCGGGCATCTACCCCACCAAGTACTGGTCTATGTTGCGGGTCTCCTTGTCGAAACTGATGCCTATGCGGATTATTTGCTGCCCGTCCAAGACGAATGGCAGCACATATCCCCTGTCGCTTATCTGCTTCAGAGCCTCCTCCGCCGTGCCGTTGAGCTTGAACTCCACCACATAGCAGTATTTCGGGGTCTTCACCACTAAGTCTATACGCCCTTGGCTGGTGTGGTACTCCGCCTGTGTGTAGAAGCCCATCAGCTTGAACAGCAGCCACACGAGGTTCTGATAGTGGTTTTCGAGGTCCTGCACCAGTTCGTAGGGGGTGTCGGCGAAGAGGGTTTGCAGCCGCAGCACGAACCCTTCTGTGTCGCCGTTACGCACGTCTTCCACAAAGCTGCTGA
>DCJB01000099.1:0-1158 GCA_002317325.1 Bacteroidales bacterium UBA1711 | reverse complement strand
GCTGGTCGGCTGCCTTTCGGCATAGTAGGGCAGCAGGTACTTCAAGAAGCCTTCCTCCACCTCGCCGTTGGGGAAGCCGAGGATGTAGGTGTCAAACTCTTCATCGTAGTCCTTGACGGTGAGGTAGCCGCTCTGATAGATGACGGGGACGGGGTCAACCGAGGCCGCATCCATGCTGTCAAGCACCTCGGCCGACACCTTGCAGCCGGCTATCTTGCTCAGGTTGTAGTCGTGCGACTGCAGCAGTTTGACCAAGTAGGACGGGGTGCCGGTTTGGAACCAGTACTTGACAAACTTCCTATCCGCCAAAGCATTCAGCACGCTGAATGGGTTGTACAATCCCGAGGAGTCCTCCACGAAGTGGTAGCCGTCGTATTCCTTGCGCAGCCGCTCCACGCACTGGTCGTGCGTCAGCCTCCTCGCCGAGGCGAGGTTTTCCACTTCGGGGGCGAAGTAGGTGAGCAGTTCCTGCTCCGTTACGCCGCAGATGTCGGCATAGTCGGCGTTTCGAGAAATGTCTTTGATGTTGTTGAGGCCGCTGAATACGCCCAGTTTGCCGAACTTGGTCACGCCTGTGAGGAAGGCGAACTTGATGTAGGCGTCCATCGACTTCAACGCTCCGTAGAAGTCTTTGAGGATGGTGCGGAAGTTCTCTTGCAGTTCAGCGTCCCCGATGGCTTCCAACAGGGGCTTCTCATACTCATCGACCAAGATTGCCACCCGGTGGCCCGCCTTCTCGTAGGCGCGGCGGATGACACCTTGGAAGCGCCGGCCAAGGCCCACCTCTTCGGGATTCTTCCCGTACAGGCCTTCCCACTCGCAGAGGTTCTCGTTCAGCACCTGTTCCAACTGTTCCGCCTTGGTGTATGCCCCGGTGTTGAGGTCGAGGAATAGGACGGGGCGGACGGTCCAGTCTTGCTCCATGCGGGCGATGTCCAACCCCTCGAAGACCTCGCGTTTGCCCTCGAAGTACGCCTTGAAGGTGGTCAGCAGTAGCGACTTGCCAAACCGCCGCGGGCGGGAGAGGAAGTAGTATTTGCCCGAGTTGACCAACTGATAGACAAAGCGGGTCTTATCGACGTAGGCGTAGCCGTCCTTGCGAAGGCCTTCAAAGTCCTGTATGCCTATCGGCATTTTCTTCAGCTGCTGCATGAGGAG
>DCJB01000040.1 GCA_002317325.1 Bacteroidales bacterium UBA1711 | reverse complement strand
AGAAGGGTGAGAAGGGTGAGAAGGGGTTGGAAAAACGATTCTGATTATCCGTTTTTTTTCCATATATTTGCATTTGGAAGAGGGTTGTCTGCAGGGGTTCTCAATCAATCTGTCTTCAAGTTAGTTAATCTCAGAATCCGAACATGAAAAAACTATTACCATTATGAGAAAATGTTATTGATGGCCAGTTCCGCCGCACTGTTGTTTGCTATGGCCTCATGCGGCAACCCTGCCGCTGATGGAAAAAAGTTGGCCGAGAAGAATTGCGACTGCATGCTGAAGACCTCAATGGAGGAGTATGAAGACTGTCTGCATGAAATGGACGAGATGAAGGACGATTGCAGAGAGAAGTACAGCGGCAAGGATGCCCAGGCACTCAGCAAGGCATACGGAGAGAATCCGGCCGAGCTGATGAACGCCAAATCTGAGGGGATTAATGCAGGACGCAACTGCCATGGAACCACAGAACTCGTTTATTAACCGGCTGCCGCGGCCGACTGTATCGCACCCGGACAGTGTGCCCCCAGCCCCAATTACTCAATCGTGGAATACTTAGAAAACTCAGACATCATGCTGATATTCGCACTCATTCTGGCCGCCTCGATGCTGCTGTCGATAGCCGTGGGCGGCTTCATCTTTTACTGCGTGGTCAAGCGCTACTTCGACAACCAGCAGAAAACGCAGATGCTGCAAATGCGCATAGACGAACACTGCGAGACGGCGAAGATGGTCACCCCCCTGCGCCTGCAGGCATACGAGCGCATGGCGCTCTATCTGGAGCGCATAGCGCCCGAGAGCCTCGTGCTGCGCTGCTACCAGCCCGGCATGGAGGCCAAGGCGCTGCAGAACGCCATGACCCGTGCGGTGCGCGACGAGTGGGAGCACAACCTCAGCCAGCAGGTGTATCTCTCGGACGAGGTCTGGGCCCGCATACGCAAGGCCAAGGAAGAGCTGATAGGCATAATCAACTCGGCCGCCATCACCATGCCCGCCAACGCCGACCCCGCCCGGTTGGCCAGCTCGGTATTCGCCACCGCAGCCGCCGGCGCGCTGCCCACCGCCGAGGCGCTGGCCTTTCTCAAGAAGGAGGCGCGCGAACTATGAGGCGGCGGACGCTGTGGGTGGCCGCCGCCGCACTGCTGGCGGCGGCGTGCGCCGACCAGAAGACGGCAGCCGAGCGTCGGCCCGTGCCCGTGACGGTGGTGACGGCCGAGGACGGCTCGGCAGGGGGCAGCCGCAGCTATGTGGGTTCGGTAGAGGGGGCCGCGGCGGTGCCGGTGAGTTTCGGCAACGGCGGGGTCGTCACCATGGTTGCGGCGCGCGAGGGGCAGCGGGTGAAGGCCGGCGACCTGATAGGGAGCGTTGACAGCCGCAACGCCGCCGAGGCCTGCAATGCCGCCAAGGCCACCCTCGAGCAGGCCCGCGACGCATACGGCCGCGCCCGCATGGTGCATGAGAAGGGGTCGCTGCCCGACATCAAGTGGGTGGAGGTAGAGACCCGGCTCAACCAGGCGCAGAGCACATACAACATCGCCCGCCAGTCGTTGGAGGACTGCCGTCTCTACGCCCCCGTGGGGGGCACGGTGTGCCGTGTGCGCGCCGAGGTGGGAAGCCGCATGGCACCCGGCGTGCCGGTGATGGAGATTGTGGATTTGAGCCGCCTGTATGTGCGCATGAGCGTGCCCGAAGTGGATATGGCGCTCATCCGCCAAGGGACCCCCGTGACGGTGGACATCAACGCCCTTGCCGAGCAGGGCGGACGGGGCCTGAAGGGCACGGTGGAGAGTATAGACGTGAGTCCCGACGAGGTGTCGCACTGCTACAGCTGCCGTGTGGAGCTGAGGCGGACGCCCGCCGGGGCGCTGCCCGGCATGGTGTGCGGCTGCCGCATTTGGGGAGGGGACCGCAGCAGCGGCATTGAGCTGCCCGGACGCGCGGTGCAGCTGGCCAACGACGGCAGCCGCTATGTGTGGGTGGCTGCGGACAGCACGGCCCGCCGCCGCGCTGTGGTCATCGGGGACCTCACCGCCACCGGCGTGCTGGTCACAGACGGCATTGCCGCCGGCGAGAAAGTGATTGTTGACGGCGTGCTGAAACTGTCGGAAGGCACGAGGGTGTGTTATTGAGGGTGAATTGTGAATTGTGAATTGTGAATTGTGAATTGTTTATAGATTACGGGGGGGTGGCAGCGGCGGCATTAGTGCGACGCGCTGCAATAGCCAACCACCCAACAACAGTATGAAAAAGACGGGATTTGTTGAGACCGTGATGGGCAACCCCAAGATTGTGTTCTTGTTGGTGGCGATGCTGGTAGCATTCGGCATATACGGCCTCGACGAGATGAACAAGCAGGAGTTCCCCGAGTTCGTCATCCGGCAGGGGATAGTGGCGGCCGCCTATCCGGGCGCCACCCCCGAGGAGGTGGAGCAGCAGGTCACCACCCCGTTGGAAGAATACCTGTTCACCTTTCAGGAGGTGAACAAAGAACGCACCCACAGCTACACGAAAGAGGGCATCGTGTATGTGTATGTAGAACTGGTCAACAGCGTGATGAACCAGACCCAGGTGTGGAGCAAGATACGCCACGGGCTGAAGGACTTCAAAGCCCAGCTGCCGGCCGGGGTGCTGGCCTTGGTGGTGGTAGATGACTTCGGCAACACCTCGTCGCTGCTGGTCTCCATGTCGAGCCGCGAGAAGACCTACCGCGAAATGGAGCGATACATGGACCTGCTGAAGAAGCAGCTGCGCAGCGTGCCGGCGGTGGGCAACATCAAGTCATTCGGCGAGCAGCACGAAGAGATAGACATAGTGGTGGACCGCGAGCGGCTGGCCTCCTACGGCCTCAGCTACCAGCAGCTCACCGCCCAGCTGCTCACGCAGGGGCTGCTGAGTGTGGGCGGCACACTGGAGGGAGAGACCGAGGAGGTGCCGCTGCACGTCGAGAGTCCCTGCCAGTCGGAGCGCGAGCTGGGCCAGCAGATAATCTGCACCCCCGCCATGGACCGCGCCGTGCGGCTGTGCGACTTGGCACGGATAGAGCGCCGCTATGCCGACCCGAAGAGCTACATCACCAAAGACGGCAACAACGCCTTGGTGCTGAGTATAGAAATGCAGTCGGGGAACAACATAGTGAAGTTCGGCGAGAGGGTGGATGAGGTGCTGAAAGAGTTCCAGCGGACCCTGCCCGACGGGGTGGAAGTGGCGCGTATCACCGACCTGCCCAAGGTGGTGGACGACAGCATACGGTCGTTCCTCAAAGACCTCATCACCGCCATTCTCGTGGTCATTGCGGTAATGCTGCTGCTCTTTCCCCTCACCTCGGCCCTCATTCCCGCCATCGAGATACCGCTCACCACGGCCATCACCCTGTCGGTGATGTACATCATCGGGTTTGAAATGAACACCGTCACCCTCGCCGCCCTCATAGTCACCCTCGGGATGATAGTGGATGACAGCATAGTGATGATTGACGGCTATATGGAGAACCTGCGGCACGGCGAGAAGCCCTGGGCGGCAGCCCTGCACAGCGCCAAGACCTTCTTCCCCTCGCTATTAGTAGCCACCATTTCCATCTGCGCCATCTTCTCCCCCTTCCTGTTCACCATGGTGGGGCCGCTGGCCGACTTTGTCAAGTTCTTCCCCACCACCATCAGCATATCGCTCGGCATATCGCTGGCATTGGCCATGCTGCTCACCCCGTGGCTTGAGCAGAAGATGATAAAGCCCGCCGACACGATGCCCATGCGCAAGCCCACCATCGGCGCCCGGCTGCAGAACAAGTTCTTTGCCGCCCTCGAGGGGGGCTACGAAAAGCTGCTCCGCCTCTGCTTCCGCCACCCGTGGCCCACCATCGGGGCGGGGCTGCTCTCGGTGACGCTGGCCGTGCTGCTGTTTCTGCACCTGCCCCTCCAGCTCATGCCCAAAGCCGAGCGCGACAGTTTCGCCGTGGAGATATATCTGCCCGACGGCGCCACGCTCGGCCAGACCCAGCGGGTATGCACCCAGTTTGAGAAGGTGCTGCAGGGCGACCCCGACATCAAGTCCGTCACCACCTTTGTGGGCAGCAGCTCGCCCCGGTTCATGGCGGCCTACTCGCCCAATATGCCCGCCAAGAACTACGCCCAGATGATAGTGCTCACCCGCGGCTACGACGTGACCGAGCGGGTGGTGCAGCGTTACAAGGACAGCTACGTCAACCACTATCCCAATGCGGTGATAAGGGTGAAGCAACTCGACTATCAGGGGGTGAAAAACCCCGTGGAGGTGCGGCTGCGCGGCGACGACTTGGCGCTGCTGCGCGAGTATGCCGACACGCTGAAGACCTATATGAACCAGTTGGGCGGCGACTTGGTGTGGGTGCACAGCGACTGCGACGGCTTCCGTCCCTCGGCACGCATCACCCTCAAGCCCGAAGAGGCTTCGCGCCTCGGAGTCACCAAGGCGGTGCTTTCGGCCAACCTCGCCGCCCTCTTCGGGGGGCTGCCCGTCACCACCCTGTGGGAGGGCGACTACGCCCTGCAGGTGAAATTCAAAGTCGATTATGACGGCGGCCCCGACGACTACGACAAACTGAAGAACACCCTTGTGCCCACGGCTGTGCCGGGCGTGTGGGTGCCGCTGCGGCAGGTGGCCGACATCGAGGCCGACTGGCAGCCCGCCGAGATACCCCACCGCAACGGCCGCCCCTGCATAACCGTGGGCGCCGACCTCGGCTTCGGGTGCAGCCAGCCCGTGGTGATGGGGAAAATCAAGCCCTGGATAGAGAACGAGTTTGAGCCGAGGCTGCCCCAAGGCGTGGAGATGTCCTACGGCGGACTGGACGAGGTGAACGCCGACAACATGGGCGGCATCATCATCGGACTGATTGCCGCCGTGCTGATAGTCTTCTTCTTCCTGCTTTTCAACTTCAAGAAGATACGCCTCACCCTGCTCTCGCTCTGCGGCACCAGCCTCTGCCTCTTGGGCGGCTTTGTGGGGCTGTGGGTATTCGGCTCCGACGTGAGCCTCACGGCCATCATAGGCATAGTGAGCCTCATCGGCATCAATGTGCGCAACACCATAGTCATGTTCGACTACGCCGAGGAGCTGCGGGCCGAGGGGCGGCCGCTGAAAGAGGTGGCCTTCGAGGCCGGCTGCCGCCGCATGAGGCCCATCTTCCTCACCAGCGCCACCACCGCGGTGGGCGTCATCCCCATGATTGTGCACCGCAGCACGCTGTGGATGCCCATGGGCATTGTCATCTGCTTCGGCACCCTGTTTGCCATCGCCCTCATCGTCACCGTCCTACCGGTGGCCTACTGGAAACTGTTCGACAAAAAGAGACCCATGGAACTGTGAGACAACAAGCGGAACAGCTACAGCATACCAAACCACTCGTCACATAGTCGTCACCTTTCACCCACTCATGAAAAAAAGCCTCCTCCTCATAGCCGGTCTGCTCGCCCTCGTCCCCCTCCGCGCCCAACGCCCCGTGGTGCAGCTGACCATGGACAGCTGCACGGCATGGGCGCTGCAAAGCCAGGCGGCCATGAAAAACGCCCTCCTCGACATTGGCGCAGCCAAGGAGGTCCGCCGGGCGGCCTTCACCAAGTACTTCCCCTCGGCCAGCCTCATGGCTGGCGGTTTTCATGCCTACCGACCGCTGATAGACAAGACCTTTTCGAGCAATGACGAACATACCAAGATAACCGCCTCATTCGACGGGCAGACCCTCGAAGAGCAAATGGACGACCTACAGAACTTCCTCGACCTGATGGGGGTGCGGGTGAACCTGCAGCAGATGGTGCAGGACTTCGTGGACCGCTTTTCGGTCGAAGCCCAAGTGCAGATGCTTCAACACGGCATTTTTGCCAACGCCATGGTGACGCAGCCCGTCTTTGCGGGCGGGCGCATAGTGAACGGCAACCGGCTGGCCGCCATAGGCGTTCAGGCCGCCGAACTGCGGCTGGTCATGACCCGCGACGAGGTGGAGCTGAACGTAGCCTCGCTTTTTTGGCAGATAGTGTCGCTGGACGAGAAGCAGAAGACCGTGGCCGCGGCGGCCCGACTGTTGGACACCCTTGAGCGGGATGCCGAAGCAGCGGTGGAGGGTGGGCTGATGAGCCGCAACGACCTGCTGAAAGTGCGGCTGAAACAAAGCGAGCTGAAGGCCGCCGCCACCCAGCTGACCAACGGCCGCCAGCTGGCCGCCATGGCGCTGTGCCAATACATGGGCAAATCCTACGACAGCGCCGACTACCGGCCCGCCGCCATAGGCCTCGAACCGGCTCCGCCGCTGCCCCTCCTTGCCGACCCCCGCCAGGCGGCGGAACGGAGGGTAGAAAGCAGCCTCCTCGACCTCAGCGTGGAGGCCGCCCGCCTACAGGGCAAGATGGCTGCGGGCGAGGCGCTACCCCAGGCCGCACTCGGCGCCACCTACGGAGCCAACAACCTCCTCGGCGACCAATTCACCCACAACGGGCTGGTATTCGCCACCCTCAGCGTTCCGCTGACCGGCTGGTGGGAGGGCGCCCACAAAATCAAGAAAGAGCAACTGGCCCTCCGCCAAGCCGAGAACACCCGCCGCGACCTGCAGGAGAAAATGGTGCTGCAAATCCGCCAAGCCCAGAACGAATTGGCCGAGTCGTACTCGCTCATTGCCGTCCGCAGCGAGGCGGTAGGCGACGCACAAGAGAACTACGCCGAAGTACGCAACTACTTTGATGCCGGCATGGCCACCATGAAAGAGCTCCTCGAAGCCCAAACCATGCTGCAACAAGCCCTCAACGACCGCACAGACCAACTCATCGACTATCGCCTCAAAACCATACGCTACGCCCAGCTCACACGCTGAAAGCGGGACAGCTACCCACAGACTACTGGTCTAACCCTTAGGTAATTGGCAATTAGATTTTGCCAGTCTGTTTTTTTTTCGTATCTTTGCAGAACAGTTATGAAGAAATTCCTCTACCTCACAATATTGGCTATCTGTGTGATACTCCCCGGCACCGTCTTTGCCCAGTCGCACAACCCCAACGCTAAGAAGAACAGCAAAAAAAAGCCCACCTCGTTTGACGCCATCAAGCCGCAGGGGGCCCCCGTGAACCAGAGCCGCCTCGACGAGGCCCAGACCGACCCCAACGACCCCAACAAGACCGTTCAGAGCGAGACGTCGGTCATTTGGGAAGAGTACGACGACCCCCTGATAGACGGTGACGAGGACGACCCCTACGCCTTTCCCACCTACGAGGAGGTGATGCCCTTTGTCTATGGCAACCGCGAAGACGAGGGAGCCGAGAGCGAGGACGAAATCCTCATGGCCGGCGACTCCACCATGATTCACAGTCCCAAACTCGACCTCCGCGACCTCTCCGACCCCGTCACCCTCCAACTCACCAACCCCCAAGAGGGCGAAATGTTCGTCTTTCCCACCCCCGAGCTGGGACGCCCCACGTCGCACTTCGGCCCCCGCCGCCGCCGCTTCCACTACGGCCTGGACCTCGCCATGCCCCAGGGGCAGCCCATCTACGCGGCCTTCGACGGCGTGGTACGCTTTTCGCAATACAACCGCTCCTACGGCAACCTCATTGTAGTCCGCCACGAGAACGGCTTAGAGACCTACTACGCCCACCTCTCCAAACGCCACGTCTCACCCGGCACCCGCGTGAAGGCGGGCGACATCATAGGCCTCTGCGGCAACACCGGCCGTTCCTACGGCAGCCACCTCCATTTCGAGATTCGCTACCAAGGCAACGCCATGAACCCGGAGAACGTCATCAGCTGCGAGACCCGTACCCTCCTCTCGCCCACCCTCACCCTCACCCGCGACTCATTCCGCAAGGTATCCAAGCCCGGCACCGCCTATCAGAACGGCCGCAGCAAAGGCCGCAGCCGCTCGTCGAGCTACAGCGGCGACGGCAAGTACTACCGCGTGCGCAGCGGCGACACCCTCGGCCGCATAGCCCAACGCAACGGCACCACCGTCCGCCGCCTCTGCCAGCTGAACGGCATCAGCGAGACCTCCCTCCTCCAAATCGGGCAGAAAATCCGCCTCCGCTGACCCGATGCGCACTCTTGACAATCCACTCATCATGACTCAAAAAGCATAATGCGCCTCGACATCCTCACCCTCTTCCCCAACATGATGACGATGTTCTTTGAAGAGTCCATCATGAAGCGCGCCCAAAAAAAGGGGCTTGCCGAGATAGTGTTCCACGACCTGCACGACTATTCGCTCACCCGCTATGGCAGCGTTGACGACTATCCCTACGGCGGCAGCGCCGGCATGGTGATGGCCGTGGAGCCGCTGGCCAACTGCATAGAGGGGCTGCAAGCGCAGCGGCGCTACGACGAAGTCATCTACACCGCCCCCGACGGCGAGCTGCTCTCGCAGCCCATGGCCAACACCCTCTCGCTATGCGAGAACCTCATCATCCTCTGCGGCCACTACAAAGGGGTTGACGAGCGCCTCCGCGAGCACTTCATCACGAGAGAGATTTCCATCGGCGACTACGTCCTCACCGGAGGCGAGCTGGCCGCCGCCGTCATTGCCGACACCGTGGTGCGGCTCATCCCCGGCGTAATCGGCGACGAGCAGTCGGCCCTCGGGGACTCCTTCCAGGACGGCTTGGTGGCTCCGCCGGAATACACCCGTCCCCCCGAGTTCCGAGGCTGGAGGGTGCCCGACGTGCTACTCAGCGGCAACCACGCCAAAATTGAGCAGTGGCGATACGAACAGGCGGTAGAGCGCACCCGCCGCCGCCGCCCCGGTCTGCTCGGCGGCACCCCATGAGTCATCACCCATCAGACAACCGACAACAACAAACGATATGAACGAATTTGAAAAATACGCCACCCGCCACCGCGGCATCAGCAGCACCTCCCTGGCCCAGTACACCTCGGCCATCAACAACTCGCTGACCCCCTACATCGTTGAGGAGCGGCAGCTCAACGTGGCACAAATGGACGTCTTCAGCCGCCTGATGATGGACCGCATCATCTTCCTCGGCACCGCCATTGACGACTACACCGCCAACGTCATCCAGGCCCAGCTCCTTTTCTTGGAGAGCGTTGATAGTTCCAAAGACATCCAAATCTACCTCAACTCGCCCGGAGGCTCGGTATATGCCGGTTTGGGCATATACGACACCATGCAGTACATACAGCCCAAAATTGCCACCATCTGCACCGGCCTCGCCGCCTCGATGGCCAGCGTGCTGCTCTGTGCGGGCGAGAAGGGTATGCGCTGCGCCCTGCCCCACAGCCGCGTGATGATTCATCAGCCCATGGGCGGCGCCGAAGGCCAGGCCAGCGACATGGAGATTACCTGCCGCGAGATTCAGAAGCTCAAAAAAGAGCTGTACGAAATCATTGCCAAGCACAGCGGCCAGGACTACGACAAGGTCTATGCCGACAGCGACCGCGACCATTGGTTCACCGCAAACGAAGCCATGGAGTACGGCATGATTGACGAAGTGCTCACCCGCAAACCCGCCCAATCCTGACCACCCGCACGGCCATGAAAATTAAGATAATCAACACCTCCCACCACCCGCTGCCCCGCTACGAGACGGCACTCTCGGCAGGTCTCGACCTGCGGGCCTATCTGCCCGACGGTCCCGTGACGCTCCAACCGCTGCAGCGCTCGCTGCTGAAGACGGGGCTCTTCATCGAGCTGCCCGCCGGCTTCGAGGCGCAGATTCGACCCCGCAGCGGCCTCGCCCTCAAGAAGGGGGTCACCGTCCTCAACTCGCCGGGCACCATTGATGCCGACTACCGCGGCGAGCTCTGCGTCTTGCTCATCAACCTGTCGCCCGACCCCTTTGTGGTGAACGACGGCGAGCGCATAGCCCAAATGGTGGTGGCTCGCCACGAACAGGCCGAACTCATCGAAGTGGAACAGCTTTCCGACACCGCCCGCGGAGCCGGCGGCTTCGGACACACAGGCGTCTGACCCATGAAACGGCTATTCCTCATAGCCCTCGCCGCGGTGCTGGGCTTCCTGCCCGCCGCCCAGTCGCAGCAGCCCGCCAAGCCATTCTACACCGGTGCGGAGGTGTTTCTGCACCGCAACCTCGCCCCCCTGCAAGGCATGAATGTGGCGGTAGTGGCCAACCAGAGTTCCCTCGTCGAGGGCATCCATCTGGTCGATACCCTTTTGGCCCGCGGGGTGCGAGTGACCACCATTTTCTGCCCCGAACACGGCTTCCGCGGCACCGCCGAAGCGGGCATACGGGTTCCTGACTCCAAAGACTCCGCCACCGGCATCCCCATCGTGTCGCTCTATGGCGACAACAAGAAGCCCACACCCGCCCAACTCAAGGGCATCGGGCTTGTCCTCTTCGACCTTCAGGACGTGGGCTGCCGCTTCTACACCTACGTCAGCACCCTCCACTACGTCATGGAGGCCTGTGCCGAAAACGATGTGCTGTTAGCCGTCCTCGACCGCCCCAACCCCAACGGCCACTACGTAGATGGCCCAGTTCTCGATACCGCCTTCCGCTCCTTTGTCGGAATGCACCCCGTGCCGGTGGTTTACGGCATGACCTTAGGCGAATACTCGCAGATGATCAACGGCGAGGGGTGGCTCAAAAACGGCACACAGTGCCGCTGCGCAGTCTATCCCATGGCCGGCTACCGCCACGACTCACTCTTCTGTCGCAGCGTAGTGCTGCCCGTGCCTCCGTCGCCAAACCTGCGCACACCGCAGTCCATAGCCCTCTACCCCTCGCTCTGCCTCTTTGAGGGCACCACGGTAAGCGTCGGCCGCGGGACGCCCTACCCTTTTGAAGCCATCGGGATTCCGATAGACCGCTGCAGCGTGATAGACTATAACGCACGGTTCAGTTTTGCCGGACTAAAATGTTGGGCGACCAACATCATTCCAAACCACTTCGGGTTTGACCTACGCACTGCAAACGCACCGTCGCGAATAGACCTCTCCTATCTGCAAACCCTGTACCAGCTGACGCGCAAAGGCCAATTCTTCCTCAAAAACGGTTTCTTCGACCGGCTCGCCGGCACCGACTCACTGCGCATCCAGTTGGAACGCGGTGCTTCGGAGAGCGAGATTCGGGCCTCGTGGAAGCCCGCCCTCACCCAGTTCAAAGAGCTGCGCCAGCACTACCTACTCTACCCCTGAGCCGCCGACACGTCACCCCCTGCAGCGACCAAAGTCCGCCCTCTCGCACACGCTGCCGCACTTTTTTTCCAATTATCCAAAAAAAAAGCGTAATTTAGCAACTTGGTAAAGCACGTTGCGGGCATTCCTTTTTATCCACAATGTGCTGTGATTGCTGTATTTACACAAACCGAACAAAACAACTGCAAATACATGAAAACGGTAAAAAAAGGTTTAGCGTTCCTCTTTGTGGCACTTCTCATGGCAGGCGCCGCCGTGGCACAGAGCACCACCTCCACCCGCAGCGCGGCCAGCACGGCCGATGCCCAGTTCCGCAACAAGCAGTATCTGCTGGCACTTGACAGCTACCTTGAAGCCTACGACAAAATCTCGGGCAACAACGCCGAAAAGAACCGAATCTATTTCCAAGTCGGCGAGTGCTACCGCTTGGTCTATAACTACCCGAAGGCGCAGCACACCTATAACCGCCTCATCCAGGCCGGCTACTACAACACCGAGCCCAAGCTCTACTTCTACATGGCCGAAATGTGCCGTTTCAACGGGCAGTTCGACGAAGCCGACGCCTACTACGACAAGTTCCTCCAACTCCAACCCAACGACAAACTGGGCATAGAACGCAAGAAGTCGCTCATCGATGTCACCCGTTGGGCAGCAGACCGCAGCCGCCACGTCATCACCAAACTGGCCGATTGGAACACCGACTACAACGACTGGTCGCCCCGCTTCCTCGGCGACGACACCAACGTGCTGGTCTTCTCCACCTCGCGCTACGGCATTGACGACGCTGACGGAAAGGACGTGTGGACAGGCCAGAACTTTTCGTCCCTCTACACCGTCTATCAGGACCGCAACGGCAACTGGACTACCACGCCCGAACCTTGGGACAAGACGGGAAAAATCAACACCTCCAGCAACGAAGGCGAGGCCTGCTTCTCGCCCGACGGCAACACCCTCTACTTCTCGCGCTGCAAAATCGTAGAGCATGAGAAGAACAGCTGCGCCATCTACACCACATCCAAAGCCGTGGCCGACAACAAAAAGAAGAAGAAAACCACCGCCAAGAAGAAGTCGCCCGCCAAACAGGCTGCTGACAAGAAAGCCGCCGGCAAGAAAGGCGGCAAGAAAGACGGCAAAGACGATGGCCAGCCCGAGGAGAAACCCGCCGAAGAGGTGGCTCCCGGCGAATGGGCCACCCCCGTCCGCATCGAACTGGGCGACACCTCCTACAACTACCTCTACCCCGCCATCAGCCGCGACGGGCTGACGCTTTACTTCAGTTCCGATATGCCCGGCGGCGAGGGCGACTACGACCTATACAAGGCCACACGCAAGTCGCTGGCCGATGACTTTGGCAAGCCCGTCAACATGGGGCCTGTGCTAAACACCCCCGGTCGCGAAGCCTTCCCCGTACTATTCGACGACACCACCCTTTACTTCTCATCCAACGGCTTGCCCGGCATCGGCGGCTACGACCTCTTCTGCACCAACATAGCCCACCGCCTCCCCTCCAAGCCAAAGAACCTCGGAGTCCCCATCAACTCCTCCTACGACGAGCAGTGCATAATCTTCTACCCCGAGAACGAGGGCAACCGCGCCCTCGAGCGCGGCTACTTCTCCTCCAACCGCCCCTTCGACGACCCCTTCAACAAAAATACCGACAAAAAAGGCAAACGAGTACCCTTGCCCACGCTCAACCTCTTCAGTTTTGAGCTGCCCCCACTGCTCTACACCATCGAGGGCACCGTCCGTGATGAGAAATCCATGCAGTTGGTCAAAGGCGCCAAGGTGCGGATAGTGGGTTCCGACGGCTCCGAGGCTGAGACCTACACCGACCGCAAAGGCTTTTACAAATTCGACGATACCCAAGTGCACGGCCAGGTGGTCTATAAGATGTACCTCTCCAAAGTCGATTACTTCAGCCTCGAAGGCTCCGAAAGCACCAAAGGGTACAACGTAGATAAGTCCATCGTTCACGACTACCGCATGGAGCCAGTCCCCAAGCAGGCCGTGGTCCTGCCCGAGATACGCTACGACCTATCCAAATGGGACATCAAAGACGAGTTCATGGACTCCCTTATGGACCTCTACCTCGTGATGGTCAACAACCCCGGCATTGTGGTTGAAATCCGCGCCCACACCGACTGCCGTCCCTTCGTCGGACTCACCAACGACACCCTCTCCCAACGTCGTGCCCAAAGCGTGGTGGACTATTTGGCCAGCCGCGGCGTAGAACCCGACCGCATGGTGGCCAAAGGCTACGGCGAGCGCGTCCCCCGCACGCTTGACCGCGACGTGGTCATCGTCGTTGGCGGCGTGCCCTACACCTTCTCCGCCGGCACCACCCTCACCTGCGACTACATAGCCACCCTCCCCTCCAAGGAACACCAAGAAGCCGCCCACCAACTCAACCGCCGCATAGAGTTCCTCATTCTCCGCTCCGACTTCGTCTCCAAACGGGTGATCAACAACCTCACCTCCGACACCGCACTCATCAAGCAGAACGAAGACGGCACCTATATCGACCTTGTCAATGCGCCTGTCGATACCAACTTCCGCGAGCGCGCCTACATCGTCCATGACGAAGGATTCGTTGATGTGGCCATGATAAACACCCAGCAGGGCGAGGTTCAAGCCATCATCAACGGCATGGAAATACCCATGCTCATAGACGAGCGGTACAAAGAGCCCGTCGCCATCTCGTGGCAAGAGGCCATGAACCTCCTCTACCAGCGCCGGGTCAACAAGGAGGACTTCCCCGACCGCGACAACGCCTTCGACCCCGAGGGCAACATTCTTGACAAGGCCAAACTCGTCTTCAAAGAAATCCAAATCGGACAGCACCACCAGTACAACGTCGAAGCCGTAGTGGTGAAGAACCTCGACTATAAGTTTGTCATCAACCGTGCGGGCCTCGGAGAGTTTGGAGAGTACGAGTTCGATAAGCAGCGCGGCCAGCTCTTCTTCCTTGACGACTAAACTCCTCACCATCACAGGACCCACCGCCTGTGGCAAAACCGCACTCGCCGCCGAACTGGCCTTCCGCCTCGGCGGCGAGATTATAAGTGCCGACTCCCGTCAGGTCTTCCGCGGCATGGACATCGGCACAGGCAAAGACCTCGCCGACTACTGCGTCTGCGGCACTCGCATCCCCTACCACCTTATCGACATACGCAACGCCGGCGAGGAATACAGCGTCTATCAGTTCCTCAACGGCTTCATTGAGGCATTCCAGTCCATCGTTAATCGGGGCCGTCAACCCATCCTCTGCGGCGGCACGGGCCTCTACGTCGAAGCCGTCGTCAAAGGCTACCAGTTGGCCGATGCTCCCATCGACCCCGACTTCCGCCGCCGTATGGAGTCCTTCTCCGACCAGCAACTCACCGACCGCCTCGCCAGCCTCATACGCCTCCACAACCACACCGATACCGAGACCCGAGACCGCCTCCTCCGTGCCTTAGAGATACAAGAATACCGACTTGCACACCCCGACGACTACCCCCACCTGCCTTCCATGAGCCACCTTGTGGTGGGCGTGCTTTACCCCCGCGACCAGGTGGTCCAGCGTATCGGACAGCGCCTCCGCCAACGGTTGGACGAGGGCATGACCGAGGAGGTGCAGCAGCTCTTAGACAGCGGCGTGCCAGAAGAGCGCCTGCTCCGCTACGGCCTCGAATACCGCCACGTCACACGCTACCTGCGGGGCCAGTGTACCTACGACGAAATGTACCGCGACCTCTTCACCGACATCCGCCGCTTCGCGAAGCGACAGATGACCTGGTTCCGACGCATGGAGCGCCAAGGCATCCCCATCCACTGGATTGACGGCACCCTCCCCCTCGCCCAAAAAGCCAATATAGTGCAAGAAGCTTTTCTGTCCGACTCATGTGAGAGCAGTTGACTTATTTTGTGGTTGTGGAGGACTGAGCCTCGGCTTCGAGAAGGCGGGGCTGGATGTGGTGGCTGCTTTCGACAACTGGGAGGCGGCCTTGCACGTTTACAACTCGAACTCAGGCAGCAATTTGACTATTAGAACACATTGCACGATAAAAAATCCTGCAATTTGACAATTACGCCTTTTTTAATCCATCAAGTGGCCAAGTTGGGACTCCGGCTCGGTAGATTATCGCCAACCTTGGTGATAAAAATCGGCCAACTTTGGTAATGAAAATTGGCCAACTTTGGTAATGAAAATCGGCCAACTTTGGTAATAAAAATCGGCCAACTTTGGTAATAAAATTTGAAAAGTACTATGTATATGAAATTTATTTCGTATCTTTGCAGTGCGAAAAAGATGATGTGACATGAAGAAATACAGTCAAAGAATAGCCGACAACATCTTGAAAAGAAAGTTGGAAGGCATGGGAGCAATCCTGATAGAAGGTCCCAAGTGGTGCGGAAAAACAACCACCGCCGAACAGCAGGCCAAGAGTGTGGTGTATATGAATGACATGGAAGAGGGAACAAATTGGCTCCAACTGGCCACAGTCAACCCCAAGGGCGTTTTGGCTGGCGAGACGCCCCGGCTGATTGACGAATGGCAGACTGCGCCCGTGCTGTGGGATGCTGTCAGATATGAGGTGGACCACAGAGATAATGAGGGACAATTCATTTTGACAGGTTCTGCCGTTCCGGCGGATGACAGAGAGATGCGACATACCGGCACCGGCCGTATATCATGGCTGACGATGAGGACAATGAGTCTGTGGGAGTCCGGCGACTCGAATGGAAGTGTGAGTCTGAGAGACCTTTTCAATGCTCCCGAACAACTGTTTGCGGAGAATCTGTTGAGATTGGAGGATGTCGCATACTTAATCTGCCGGGGAGGATGGCCCAGGGCTACGCTCCAAAAAAAAGAGATTGCATTGGGAAGGGCTTTCGACTATTTCGATGCTGTGGTAAAAAAAGATATATCACGTGTCGATGGCGTGAAAAGAGATTCGGAACGCGCCAAGCGAATCATGCAGTCTTACGCCCGTCACCAAGGGTCGCAGACCCCTGTCAGCACTATTGCTGAGGATGTTCGGGCAAATGATGTAGATAGTGTGGAAGACAAGACGATATATTCCTATATTGCTGCTTTGAAAAAGATATTTGTAATCGAAGACATGGCCGCATGGAATCCGAATCTTCGATCAAAGACTGCCATCAGAACATCCGACAACCGGTATTTTACCGACCCCTCCATTGCGACAGCTGCACTCGGTCTGAGTCCGAGCGATTTGATGAACGACCTGAACACCTTTGGCCTGTTTTTTGAAACATTGTGCGTACGCGACCTGCGGGTGTTTGCAGATGCCCTTGACGGACAAGTGTATCATTATAGAGACAAAAACGGATTGGAGTGCGATACAGTTGTGCATCTACGCAATGGTTCGTATGGTCTGATAGAAATCAAGTTGGGAGGAGAAAAACTAATCAACGAGGGGGCAAAGGCATTGGAACAACTGTCTGACAAAATCGACACCACCAAGATGAAAGCCCCATCCTTCAGAATGATTCTCACAGCCGTTGGCAAGTTTGCCTACCGTCGCGAGGATGGGATATATGTGGTTCCTATCGGATGCCTGAAAGATTGATGGCATGAATCCGAATCGTGATGTAGGGGGCGATGGTGGGGGTGACACCAATTTTGACGCTGGAATATCTGAATTACGAGGTGATTTTCACAAAGTATGGCTGGCAATTATTCGGACTATTATCCCTTCTCATTCAGGTTTCTGGCGCCGTCGTCAACCAACTGCCCTTCCTGTGCCGCTTTCACCTTCAGTTCAATAGGGTCAGATTCCTCTGACACGTTTCAATTTTGTGCAGTTTAGATACCTGATTTTTTTCAATTTTGTGCAGTTTTGATATATAATAATTTTCTAATTTGTGCAGATTAGAGTTATAGAATTTTCCAATTTGTGCAGTTTGTGAGAAATAATTTGTATCTTTGCAATGAAAAAACAGCACAAAAGATGGACTTATTAGAAATACTGGCAAACCAGCAAAAAGAGATACAAAGTACTGACATAAAGCGGCTCTGCCATAGAGAAGAAGAGGCCGAATTCGACCTTGACAGCCCGTTGGCGCAAGTGGTAATCGGAGTGCGGCGCAGCGGAAAATCCACCTTATGTCAGAAAGTACTGCTTGAAAGTGGGAGAAAATTCGCATATATCAACTTTGACGACGAACATCTGTCAACACTCAACGCCACTGAACTCAACGATACGTTGGCCACGCTCCACCGACTCCTTGGCGATTTCAACCACCTCTTCCTCGACGAAATCCAAAATATCGAAGGATGGCCGCTCTTCGTCAACCGACTGCTGCGCCAAGGCATACATCTCATCATCACCGGAAGCAACGCCAACCTGCTCAGCGGTGAGCTCGCCACCCATCTCACCGGACGCTACAACCAAATATCGCTCTTCCCATTCTCATTTCAAGAATATTGCGAGCTATCCCACACCGACACCTCATCCTTCACCACCAAGGAACGAGCCCTGCGACAAAGAGCCCTCGACCAATACCTGCTCCGCGGCGGGATGCCCGAAATCTACGGGATAAAGCGTCCCGACAAGTACATCCAGTCACTCTTCGAGGCCATCATCACCAAAGACATCTGCCGGCGCTACAAGATACGCTATCGGAAGACCCTCACCGACATGGCCAACAACCTTGTGGATCACTATTGCCAAGAACTCTCCTTCACCCAGTTGGCCAAACAGATGGGACTCACCTCGGTGCATACCGCCAAAGACTATGTAAACTATCTCTCCAACGCCTTTTTAGTGTGCCTGGTACCCAAATACACTTTCAAGACCACCGAGCGCCAACAGACCCGCAAATGCTATGTGGTTGACACCTCGTTTGTGGACAACCGCAAAGACACGCTGCTCACCGAGGGCTATGGCTGGCGACTCGAAAACGCCGTTGCCATCGAGCTGATGCGTCGCATAGAGCAAGAATACCAGCAGCTCTACTATCTGCGCAAGAGCAAAGACTACGAAGTTGATTTTGTAGTGACCCAACGAGGTCATGCGCGCCAGCTCATTCAGGTCACCTACGACTTCGAGAGCCCATCCACCAAGCTCTACAACCGAGAGATTGGCGGATTACTGAAAGGTGCCAAGGCCACACAGTGCGACAAGCTCACCCTCATCGTAGGCAGCGGCAAAAGCGAAGAGCTCCACGTCGAGGGCTTCACCATCCATAAAGTACTCGCCACCGACTGGTTTCTCGAAAAGACGGATTCGTGGAAAGAGGTGTAAAGGACAAAAAAGACCTCAGTTCAACTAATAAGTGCAACATTTCAAGAAAAGGATTCACGCAGAAAGATGCGGCTTTGACTGCCAGTCTATGGGGCGATGGCAATTGAAATTTCAGCATCTGTCGAAGGAATACTTCATCCTTGCGTTTGGCTGTCAGTAGATGAACTTAGGTCTTGTATTGCTCAATACAAAAAGCGACAAACTCCAGTATCGCAAGTTGTTTCTTGTCGGTCATAGTTTATTTAGAAGCCGGGTAGTCCTCTCGGGCTGCCCGGCTTGGGGTGAATGAGATTATTCACTCAGTTTCTTGTAGCCTTCGTAGCGGAGCTTGGCGTTGCGCTCGGTGGCGACGAAGAGTTCTTCGGCGTGCTGGGGGAAGGTCTTCATCAGGGAGTTGTAGCGGACCTCGCCCATGAGGAAGTCGCGGAACT
>DCJB01000021.1:2082-17787 GCA_002317325.1 Bacteroidales bacterium UBA1711 | reverse complement strand
TGACATCAGGCTCCCTTTCTTTTTTCCCCCCCCCCGCCGCACCCCGTCATCCCGTCCACCCTCTCCCCCTCCCCGTCCTCCCCGCCCTCCCCGGCATTTCCGTCCTCTCCGTTCACCCCGCCCTCTCCAGTTGTTTCTTTCTCCGATATATCCGCCATTCTTTTAGTCGGGTCACAATATAATAACATAACCTGCGTTGATTTATCATTTCTTGTTGATATGCCGATAGACTATACCAATACCATTCGTGATTATTTTGCCACCCTGCCTATTGAGAAGGCGTGGGTGTATGGTTCTTTTGCACGGGGTGAGGAACGGCAAGATAGCGACATCGACATTATGGTGCGGTATCGTCCCGAGGGTGTCTCGCTGCTGACCCATGCTCATATCATGAACACTTTGTCCGATTTGCTCGGACGAGAAGTTGATCTCACTGAGGAAGATGGCCTTCTTCCCTTTGCCGCTCAGTCCGCTAATGAAGAAAAAATTCTTGTATATGAGAGAGACCGTTAGAGATAAAGGACGACTGGAACATATCCGTGATGCAATAGAGCGTGTGGGAAGGTTCTCTTCGGGCAAGACCTTGATGACCTGCGTGGTGATGAACTGTCTTACTATGCTTTAGTCAAGTGTATTGAGATAATCGGCGAGGCATCCTATATGCTTTCGAATGAGTTTCGAGAGGCTCATCCCCAGACTAACTGGCGTGATATTATTGCTATGAGGCACATACTTGTTCATGGCTACTATCGGCTGAGCGTTTTGTAAGTGTGGAGGGTGATTCAAGACGATTTTCCATGGTTGAAGCGACAAATTGAACGGTATTGCGAAGAGTTTGTTGAGGAATAGGCAATTGTTCTCTTCGATAATGCGTGTTGCTTCTTCCAAAAGCCGAGAGTCCGTTCACATTCGTGACCGGGTCTCTCGGCCTTTTTTGTGGGGTGGGGGAGGTTTAGTAGCCTTGGGCGGCGGTGGCGTAGTTCTCTAACTCTTGGTGCGGAAGGTGATGTCAACTGTGGGCTCTATGTAGGCGTAGGAGGTGTCGCAGGGGAAGATGACGATGGTTCTCATCAGATTCGACAGCACCACATGATACTCTCCTGTGTCTCCGGGCAGCGGGTCGGCGTTGAAGATGGTCGTGTTCACCGCCACCCGCCACAGCCAGGCAGACCCGCTCCCGAAGGGGTGCTGCCGCTGCCAGCCGGTCCACAGGTTGATGACTATCTCCTGCCTCAAGTCCTCGCGGTCTTCGCGTACGCTCCCGCAGAATGAGCGGCATACGCTCTCGATGGCGGCATTGTGCTCCTCTATCAGGACGAGGAAGGGGTTCTGCGGTTCTTTCATCGGCTGCACGGTGGTCGTTATGCCCTATATAAACGCTCTCCCCGCTCCAATAATCACAACGCCCCCCAAATATTTCTGAACCTGCCCCCGCAGCCAACACCTATCCCCTCGCCGGAGGGACGGAACTGTTTTCTGCCATTTTCCTGCTGTTTGAAAAAAAATCTGTATCTTTGCAATTCATTCAAGTGAAGAGCAAATAGTAAGTTGTGAATTGACAAATGTTTTTGTGCGTGGGGTGTGCGTTCCCCGCCCAGTCTCAGTCGGTCCTCGCTTGCCGTTTCGTGCCTTCCGAGTTTGTTATTTGCATCGCTATGGGAAAAAAACTTGCTGAATTGGTTTCGTCTGTGCGCAAGGGCTACAACTGGCAGTACTGCTCGTTGGGCGGCGTCACGCGCGTCAACATCACCTCGGGCGAGGATGTCGCCCACCTCCCCGAACTGGATAAGAAGTTGTGGACCGTCCTCAGCTGCCCCGTGAAAGGGCTGGAAATGGACGAGCGTACGCTCTCAATGATGGATACCGACCACGACGGGAAACTGCGTGTCGATGAGGTGGTGGAAGCCTCCAAGTGGCTGTGCCGCGTGCTGGTTTCGCCCGACCTGCTCCTCCGCGAGGAGGACCGGGTGTCGTTGTCCGACCTGAACTCTGCCGACGCAGAGGGCACCCGGCTCCGCGAGGCGTTGGAGGCCATCCTCCGTGTGACCGCCTCGGACCGCGACTTCCTGACGCTCGCCGAACTGGACGCCTACTACGCCGACTATCTCAAACGTCGGCAGAAGACACAAGAGGAGCGGCTCGCCGCCCTGCCCGTCGTGAACCGCCCTTACGGCGACAGCACCGACGAGGCGCTCGCCGCCGTGGAAGCCCTCAAGGCCAAGGTGGCCGACTACTTCACCCGCTGCAAGTTCGTGCAGTTCCACGACGACTGCCGCTCCGCACTCGATGTGTCGGTTGAGGACGTGACCGCCATCAGCGTCAAGAACCTCTCCGATTCCGCCGAAGAGATTGCCAAATATCCGCTGGCCCGCCCTCAGGCCGACGGCCTGCTCCCCCTCGGCGGGGGCATCAATCCCGCCTGGCAGTCACGCTTCGCCGCAGCCAAGCGGCTGGCGCTGGATGCGGACTTCCCCGGACGACAGTCGCTCTCCGAGGAAGAATGGCTCTCGGTTGTGGCCAAGGTGGAAGCTTATCGCGACGATGTCGCCAAACTGCTGGCTTCCGAGAAGGAGGCTTTCGAGGCTTCTACCAAAAACGAGGACGCCCTCATTCTCGAACTCGAAAAACTCATCCGCCTCAAGCGCGACTTCTTCCGGCTGCTCCACAACTATGTGATGGTCTCCGACTTCTACGACAGCGAGCGACTGGCCATCTTCCAGGCGGGCAAACTCTACATCGACTCCCGCTGCTGCAACCTCTGTCTCCGGGTGGACGGTCAGGACGACCAGGCCAATATGGCGCGCCTCAGCGGTATGTACCTTATCTACTGCGACTGCGTCTCCCGGGTCAAGAACACCACTATGCAGATTGTGGCGGTGATGACCGACGGCGACATCGACAACTTGCGGGTGGGCAAGAACGCCATCTTCTACGACCGCTCGGGCCTCGACTGGGACGCCACCGTTACCAAGATTGTGGATAACCCCATCAGCATCCGCCAGGCATTCTGGTCGCCCTACCGCAAGTTCTGGAACTGGTGCACCGAGAAACTCAACAAATCGGCCGCCGAGAAGGAGTCTAAGGCTTTCTCTAACATGACCGAAAAGGCAACCAGCACTTTCGCCGTCCAGCCGAAACTCACCCCCGAGCAAAAACAGACCGAGGCGAGCAAAAAACAGGCTTTCGACATCGCCAAGTTCGCCGGTATCTTTGCCGCTATCGGCTTGGCGGTGGGCTACATCGCCGGAGCTGTCACCAAGATTGCCGGCCTGCTCTTCTCCAGCCCGCTCAATTTCCTCATTTTCTTCAGCCTTATCATTCTCAGCATTTCGGGCCCCTCTATGTTCATCGCTTGGAGCAAACTCCACAAGCGCAACCTCGGCCCCGTGCTCAACGCCAACGGATGGGCCATCAACGCCAAGGTGTTGGTGAACGTCCGGTTCGGCTCTACCCTCACCGAAATGGCCGCATTCCCCAAACTGGTGCTCGAAGACCCCTACGCCGTCAAGCCCATGCCCGCTTGGAAGCGCTGGACTCTCGCAGTCTCCTTGGCCGTGGTGGCGGCTTTCTGTTCCCTCTTCTTCACCAACACCCTGGCCTCTGTCGGACTGCCGTTCCACAGAGAGGAGTCGGTGATCGGCAGCATTATCGACTCCACTAAGTCGGCAGTCGTGAAGTCTATGCAGGCCGTGGTCCCCGACAGCAGCGCTACTGCCGCTCTCGCCGCACAGCCCGCCCTCCCCTCCGAATAATCTTCTAACTCATTATACATCATGTATCGTACTAATACTTGTGGTGAACTGAACATCAACAACGTGGGGCAGACCGTCACCCTCTGCGGTTGGCTTCAGCGCAGCCGCGACCTCGGCGGCATGACTTTCATCGACTTGCGCGACCGCTACGGCATCACCCAGCTGGCATTCAACATGGAAACGAATGCCGAACTCTGCGAGAAGGCTCGCCGCCTCGGGCGCGAATACGTCCTCCAGGCTGTCGGCACTGTCATCGAACGCTCCAGCAAGAACAGCAAGATTCCCACCGGCGAGATTGAGATTGAGGTGCGTGAGCTGAACATCCTCAACGAGTCCAAGACTCCCCCCTTCACGATTGAGGACTCCAGCGACGGCGGCGACGACCTCCGCATGAAGTACCGCTACCTCGACATCCGTCGCAACCCCGTCCGCTGCAATCTCGAACTCCGCCACCGCATGGCTATGCTCGTGCGCAACTATCTCAGCAATCAGGACTTCCTCGAAATCGAGACTCCCATGCTCATCAAGTCCACCCCCGAGGGCGCGCGCGACTTCGTCGTCCCTTCCCGCATGAACCCCGGCGAGTTCTACGCCCTGCCCCAGAGCCCCCAGCAGTATAAGCAGCTGCTCATGGTGGCGGGCATGGACCGCTATTTCCAGATTGTCCGTTGCTTCCGCGACGAGGACCTCCGCGCCGACCGACAGCCCGAGTTCACCCAGATTGACTGCGAGATGAGCTTTGCCGAGCAGGAGGACGTGCTGGATATGTTCGAGGGCCTCGCCAAACACCTCTTCAAGGAGGTGAAGGACCTCGATTTCGGCGCCTTCCCCCGCATGACGTGGCACGAGGCTATGCGCCTCTACGGCTCCGACAAGCCCGACATCCGCTTCGGTATGCAGTTTGTGGAGCTTAACGACGTGGCTCAGGGCCGCGGTTTCTCTCTCTTCGACGGCGCCGAACTGGTGGTGGGCATCAACGCCGAGGGCTGCGCCGATTATACCCGCAAGCAGCTCGACGCCCTCACCGACTTCGTCAAGCGTCCCCAAGTGGGCGCCGGCGGACTGGTGTATGTCAAATACAACGCCGACGGCTCTTTCAAGTCCAGCGTTGACAAGTTCTTCGACCAGAACGCCCTCCATGCGGTGGCCGACAAGTTCGGCGCCAAACCGGGCGACCTTATGCTCATCCTCTGCGGCCCCGCCATGAAGACTCGCGTCCAGCTCTGCTCGCTCCGCCTCGAAATGGGCGGCCGCCTCGGACTTCGCCGTCCCGACCAGTTCGCCCCACTGTGGGTCATCGACTTCCCGCTGCTCGAATGGGACGAGGAAACCCAGCGCTTCTACGCCATGCACCACCCCTTCACCGCACCCAAGCCCGAGGACGAAGCACTGCTCGACCAACCCGACCGCTGGGGCGACATACGGGCCAACGCCTACGACATCGTCATCAACGGCGTCGAGGTGGGAGGCGGCTCTATCCGTATCCACGACCGCGTGCTGCAGAACAAGATGTTCCACGCCCTCGGCTTCTCCGACGAGAAAGCCTACGAGCAGTTCGGTTTCCTCTTGGATGCCTTCTCCTACGGCGCACCGCCCCATGCCGGCCTCGCCTTCGGATTCGACCGCCTTTGCTCTCTCTTCGGCGGCGCCGACAGCATTCGCGACTTCATCGCCTTCCCCAAGAACAACAGCGGGCGCGATGTCATGAGCTGCAGCCCAGCCCCCATTTCGCAGCAGCAGCTCGACGAATTGAACATCTGCGTCAAGCAATGAACCCCATCATACGCTCCATGCGGCTGCGCACACTCCCGCTCTCGTCGGCGGGAGTGTTGTGCGGCTTTGCCATGGCCCTCTCCGACTCCGCCGTGGGCTTCGTCCCCGCCGTCCGACTGAGGGCTTTCTGGCCCGTCTTGCTCACCGCCGTGCTGCTGCAGGTGCTGTCTAATATGTGCAACGAACTGGGCGATTTCCTCCGGGGCACCGACTCCGACGCACGCCCGGGCCCGGCCTACAGCCTCAGCCGGGGCGACCTCTCGGTCAAGGGGCTGCGCCGCGCCATCTTTGTGGTGGCGGGCTGCTGTTGTGTCTCGGGCTCTGTTGCCGTGTGGCTGGCTTTCGGCTCCCTCTTCTCGCTCCCGTCGGCAGCCACCCTGGCGCTGGGCGCAGCGGCACTCTATGCCGCCGCACACTACACCCTCGGCAGCCGCCCCTACGGCTACAGGGCGCTGGGCGACTTGTTCGTATTCATCTTTTTCGGACTGGTCTCAGTGCTGGGCTCCTACTGGCTCTGCACGGGGTCGTGGATTGTCTGCCCCTCGGAACTGCTGCCCGCCGCCGCCGTGGGCTGCTGTTGTGTGGGCGTACTCAACGTCAATAATATCCGCGACATGGAGTCCGACCGCGGCAACCGCCTCACCGTTCCCCTGCTCCTCGGCTACCGCCGCGCTATCAGCTACCAGCGCTTCCTCATCATCGCCGCCATGGTCTGCTTCGCGGCAGCAGCCGCCCTCTCGTGCCTCTCGGGGCTGGGCCCCGGCCCCTTGGCAGTCGTCGTCCCCTTCCCCTTCTTCGTCATGCACCTCAGGTGGATTTCTCGGCGCAAGGGTCGCGAACTCGATTCCGCCATCGCCGTCCTCTCCCTCACGCTCTTTTTCACCGTTCTCTTCTTCGGACTGGGGCTATGCCTCGGCGCTTGGCAGCGCCTTGCCCCCTAATTCTGCTCCCCCTATGCCTTTCGATTTCGACAAGATAGCCCGCAGCTACGACTCGCTCAACCGGCTGATGACCGCCGGCCTCGACATCCTGTGGCGCCGACGTGCCGTACGCGCCGCCATCGACACCGCACGCCCTTTGCAGGTGCTCGACGTGGCCGCAGGAACCGGCGACATGGCCCTCTCTGTCCTCCGCCGATCCAAGCCCGGCACTCGGCTCACGGCCATCGACCTCTCGGAAGAAATGCTCGCCATCGCCCGACGCAAACTCCGCGGTCGCACGGCTGAGTTCCTCATCGCCGACGCCGAGCGGCTCCCCTTCCCCGACGGCTCTTTCGACTTGGTGACGGTCGCCTTCGGCGTGCGCAACTTCGCTCACCTACAGCAGGGGCTGGACGAGATGCGGCGCGTCCTGCGGCCCGGCGGCCGATTTGTGATGCTCGAGCTCTCCGCACCCGACAACCCGCTGCTCCTCGCTCTCTACAAACTCTATGCGTGCAGGATTATCCCCTCCGTCTGCGGACTCCTCTCTCGCAACCGCAAGGCCTACGAATACCTCCCCGCCTCCATCCTCCGCTTCCCCAAGCCCGCACGCCTGACTCCCATGCTCAGGGCTGCGGGATTTGAGGCCGTCGCCCACCGGGCCTTCACCTTTGGGGTGTGTCGGATGTATGTGTGCTCGTGAGGTCGCAAAACGTCGCGCCCGCCGCCCGCGCCAAATCCTCCGGCGCAATCCGCAGCTGTAGGCCTCGCTGCCCGGCGCTCACATAGATGCTCTCCTCCGCCAGCGCACGCTCGTCAACAAAGGTCGGAAATCGCTTCTTCATGCCTATCGGGCTGCACCCGCCCCGCACATAGCCCGTCAGCGGCTCCAACTCCTTCTGCGCTATCAGGTCGCACTTCTTGTTGCCCGACACGCGGGCCGCCTTCTTCAGGTCCACCTCCTCGCCTCCGGGCACCACGCACACAAAGTGCCCGCTCCGCTCGCCCCACAGCACCAGCGTCTTGAACACCTGCCTGATGTCCTCGCCCAACTGGTCGGCCACGTGCTGCGCCCCGAGGTCGTTCCCATCCACCTCGTATGGGATTAGTTCGTATGCTATCTTCTGCTGGTCCAGCAGCCTTGCCGCATTTGTCTTCCCCGTCTTCTTCATGCTTTTTTTTGCAAAGATACGCATTTTTTCCGTACCCCCCCGTTCCGCCAATAAATCGTACCCCCGATAACTGTGAATTGTGAATTGTGAATTGTAAATTGTGAATTGTGAATTGTGAATTGTGAATTGTGAATTGTGAATTGTAGATTGTGAATTGTAGATTGTAAATGTAAATTGAAAGTTGTAAATTGTAAGTTCTAAATTGTAGATTGTAAATTGTAAATTACAAATTATAAATTATAAATTATAAAGTGTAAATTCTTAATTCTTAATTCCTAATTCTTAATTCTTAATTCTTAATTCTCCTCCCCTCCCCCCCAAAAAAAAGAAAAAAAATGAGATTTTGTTTTCTTTTTGCTTGCGTTTGTCGGAAAATGTGTATCTTTGCATTCGATTACTGGTGCATAGAATCCCCTATGTTTGTAGTTATTTTATTAAGCGATAATTAGTTATAACGATAATTCTAAATCTCGATTTCTTATGGAAGATAAAAAAAAGTATCAATCTCCAGAATTGGAGGTAAAGGCTGTGGCCGTGGAGTGCGGTTTCGCCATCACAGGCAGCATGATGGAAAAGTTTATCCTTGAAGATGAAATAACTTGGTAAATTAGTTAGAATATGAAAAAGTTGCTTTATATTTTTTCCGCAGCCGTGTTTGTGTTTTCTTCTGTTGGCTGCACCAAAGATGTTGACCCTTCTGTTGCTGGCAGTGGACGTGCGGTTCTCGTTGCTAATGAGGAGTCAAATCCCGTTTCGGACGAAAAGACCTATTGGGATGGATCTGCGTTGTTCTTCCTTTTCACCCAGAATGATAGTGCCTGGATTGACGGCATAGGTCACATGATGACTCCATGCGAAAAGATACCGACCTGGACTCCCGATTCCATGTATTATCGCTACATAACCGATAAGTCCGACCGTGCTTTCATGTTTTTGGATCCCTCGCTTGTAGAAGGAACTCCGCGGCTTGCGCTGTATCCCAAGAGCCTCTTCGCCAACGGCAGCAGTTGCACATTCGAGAACACAACCGATCCTCAGGTCGTTGTCCCTGCCAACCAGGTTGCATTCCCCACTGGTCTCCAGTTTGTGGTTGACAGCAGTGTGGTTACTATGCCCCCTATGGTGGGCAACCTTCGTTTGCGTGAGGCTGGTGATACCGAATATGGGTGGAGCTCGGCTCTCCAGTTCCGTCAAACCGTCACCATGTTGTCGATGAACCTCCGCTGCCTTAAAGCGTATGCTCAGTCTAACTGGGGTGATTCCAAAAATGCTATTTTCATCGAAAAAGTGAGGATTATCGCTTCCAACACCAAGCTTTCGGGAAATGGCGTGATTCAGGATAGTCGCACCAATACCCCGAGTCTCTATTTCCCCAATCCCGCCAATGGCAGCGACTCATTGACTTTCACTATCTTGGATGAAAATTGGAGTGAAGACGGATATGAGACTCCCCTCGTGGGCGCTTCTTCTTCAAGAACTTATTTTGAAGTAGGACTCCTTCCGGTATGTCCCCTTCCCGCAGGAGAAACTATTGTGGCTAAAATTCAAATCAGAAATCATGCCGGCAAACGTTTTGTTGTAACCACTCGTCAGAAGGTTGTCCCCGCTGGCGGTTTCGCAAGAAAGAACATCTACCCCATCCGTATATGCTTCTCGGACGCTGCCGCTGGTATTGTGGAGGGTGTACTCTAATTGTGCTTGACGTGTCGAATTCTTTTGCGATTCGACATTTCCCAGCGGGGTCGGAAGTCTCTTTCCGACCCCGCTTCTGTTTTCGTGGCAGCAGTGGCCCACCAGCATTGCCCCACAGGTCAGCCGTACTTCCTGTCATGCACTATGTCGAAAATGACACTGTTTCATCATTTTTTTTTTTTTTTTTTTTTCTGTATTTTTTACGTTTTATTTCTTCTAATTCGGAAATTGTTTGTATTTTTGCAAACTAGAAAAGAACCGCTCATTAAGCTGTGTAGAATCAAAAGAGTTTGATAAACAAATAGTTATTATAAATCAATACAAAGAAATGAAACAAGAAAAAAAACAAATGCAGTCGTCCTACCTCTCTCCGGCAATAGAGGTGAAGGATGTGTTCGTGGAAAATGGTTTTGTGATAAGCTTCCATACTACGGGGGCTTTTGAAGAATTCCAGAATGCAGGATCGTTGAGTGTCCAATAATCGAATGCCGTCAGTTATTAATAAAAAGAAAATTTGAAGAAGATGAAAAAGAATAAAGCCATTTTGTTTTTGTTGTCGGTTGCTGCTTTTGGTTTCATGGGCTGCACCAAGGACACTGATTCCGATTACTTTGATGTTCAGGTGACCTATCCCTACGTGCAGAACGATACTAAGTACGCCATGCACCTGGTCCCCCCCCGTTCGCTGTTCAATTTCAACGATGGCGATTGCGCTATTGTGAACTCTCGCCTGATTCGTGCTAAAGTTGAAGGTTGGCCCGAGACCGACACTTCTCGCATTGCCACTTTCCAAATCCCCAAGGCCAGCCGTACTGGAATCACCGACTACAAAATGCTTTTCCCCTCGTTTGCCATCACCAACTGGGAAGAGGGCGAAGCCGTTCCTGATGTTCCCGAATTCTATGTCCCTCAGATTAGAAGGGCTCTCCGCTCCAACGACACCACCCACTTCCAGCCGAGTGGCTATTTCGTTCCTGTTGCCACTGCAGCTGGTAGCCTCAATCCGAACTCCGGTCACATTGCGAGCTATATGTTGAAGAACACTGTTGCGGTTCAGTGCATTCGCATGAACGTTTCTACCCAGTACTCCTCCGATGCCGGCAATGTCAATCAGCAAGCGATTACTTTCTATAAGGCCGTAATTACTTCGCTGAACAATGATTATCCGTTGTGGGGCAATGCCGAGATTCGCAATGCCTACACCGACCAACCTTATGCCTATATGACTCAGAAGGACGGAACCCACCAGTCTATCACCCTCAATATGAATGAGACTGTAACTGTTGGACTCAACGGTCTCATCTTCGGCTTCCTCACTGCTCCGATGAGCAGCAATGCTTCCATGAGAGTTGAGATTATGTACAGACTTGAGGATACTACCCTTCAGAATCGCTACCATAAACTCACCTACACCCTCTCCGCCCCCGCTATCGAGCGCAGCAAGTACTATGAGACCACCATCAATCCTGATGTCAATCACCTTCAGAAGCGTAACACTGAGTGGTAATACTGTTTTTGTTTTGTTACTTGATAAAGAAGGCGAGCCGTTTCGGCTCGCCTTCTTATTTGCTGTTGGTTGGCTGAGGAGTGCTATCGCTTTTGCAGGGCAATGCGCAGCACTTGCTTGAAGGTTGCCACCCTCCGCTCACTTGTCGTGGCGGGCAGATAGCGGTAGAGCCAGCGGCGCTGCCTATAGCGTCCGACCTTTATCTTCAGCGTTTCGGCGATGGGCAGGTTTTTGGGCACGTGTTCTGAGTAGCTCTTGGTGAGTATGAGCCGCCTCATGCGCTCGTAGTCTCTCTGCCGAACTTTCCGGACGATATAGCGGCTGAGGTCGGCGCCGGTGATGTCTCCCGCCAATTGGGTGAGCAGGTCGAATGACGCCGTCATGCCGATGTGTTCCATCAGCCTTCGGCATTCTGCGGGGCTTAGCTCGTCTTCGTGCTTCTCGAGGTACAGCCCCCAGTCTATGACATTGCGGAGTGCCAGCTTGTCGGTGGCGGTGATATGGCTTATTGTGTGCATGAGCAGGAACATCATGCCGGCGTAGGGCGGCAGTTCGCTGCCGCACCCGCTGCTTTCGGCTGCGGTGCGTATGTATTCTTCGGCTCGCCGCTGGCTGCGGTAGTGCAGGTCGAGGAAGTGGAGGTGGTTCTCAACGGTCACCCCCTCTACTTCAAATTCGGAGTGCTTGCCCACCAGCTGCTTCTCCCCCCCGGCAAACAGACGGTTGCCCTCCTCGTATGCCCCGGGGAAGTAGAGGTCGATGTCGCCGCAGGCACGCGACGAGGGGGTGGGGTAGAGCCGTGACAGGCTGAGCCCTTTCAGCACTATCACGCGCAGCCCTGCTGCGGCCGATTTGGCCTGTATGTGTTTCAGCACTGTTTCTTGACGGCTGTATATTTCGCGGGTGCGGTCGGCAGACAGGGCCCAGCTGAGGGCTATGTCCCCCTTGGGCTTCTGCTCCTCGGGCAGCCGTTCTATCGCATCGTTGACTATGGTCACTACGCCGTGCTTGCGTGACAGGTGGAAGAGCCTCTTCCAGCCCTCTTCGTCACCGGGCACCAGAGCGGGAGTGCCTCCGTTCAGCGAACTCCGTACCAGTTCTATCATTATTTGAATCTCTGTGTCCATGTTTTTGAGGTGTAATTAGTGGAATATAAATTGACTAACGTCTTTTTTTTGGTGGTGCAAAGTTACTCTTTTTTTCCGACTTTTCGTTCTTTTGATGATAAAAAGGGCGTCCATCCTCTAAGGGATGGACGCCCTTTTTTGGTGTGTTCAGGGTGCTATAGGAATAGCACCTTCCATTCGCCGTCGCGTTTGCAGCAGCGGATTTCGGGATTCGTCTCCTCGGGTTCGGGTTTGTATTTGTTGGAGACCTTCAGCCGCACTTTGACGGTGGCGGTGGTGTCGCCTTCGTCCATCTTGGTGTCCTGCACCTCATATTCGTGAATTACCATTTCCATGCCGCCAATCAGTTCTGAGACATCTTTCACCAGGCTGTCGGGAACGTTGGTGTAGGAAAGCGATTTCTCAAATTCGTTTGTCTTGGCGTACTTGTAGAAGCCTTCAACCGCATCGGCCGGTGTGCCTTTTTTGCAGCCGCAGAGTATCGTACATACCAGCACGGCTATTAGTAAGAGTTTTGTTTTCATGGTAGTTATATTATCTTTTTGTTTTTTCTTTCGGTTTGCAAAGATACTAAAAATCCACGATAGGACACTTCTTTTTTCGCTATGTCGTTTTTTCTTGGTAACTTTGCAGTCTCAATTTATGGTAGTAGAACTGCTTCTTGGCGTTGTTTGCGGTATCGTTTTATCGCTCCTCTTCGGGTTTGGACCTGCCTTTTTCTCGCAAATTCAGATTAGTTTGCAGTATGGGTTTAAGAAAGCCTATCCTTTCGCTTTTGGCGTGAGCGCGGGTGATGTCATCATTGTGTTCCTTATGCTCACTGTACTCAAGAATATTGATTGTACTGAGTTGCTGCACAATGTGTGGGTGGTCTCCATTGGTTCGCTGGCCTTGGGGGTGATGGGCTTTATCTCTTTCCGCAAGAAGGTCAGCGATGTGTCCGGCGAAGGCTCGCGTATCCGTTTCGAGTCCAAGGGCGGCACGCCTCGCCGGGCCACCATTTTTGCCCAAGGATTTATCATCAACTTCGTCAACCCCTTTATCTGGATTTACTGGGTGTCGGTCATCGCACTCCTCTCTGGCGAAACCGACCTCACCCTTGCCCAGCGCTATATCTTCTTCCTCGGCTTGTTGCTCACCACCCTCGCACTGGACGTGCTGAAGTGCAAGCTGGCCTCGCTGCTCCACCGCATCATCACCGCCAAGGTCTTGAACACCATCAATAAGGTGACTGCGGTCATCATGTTTGTCTTCGCGGCTTATTTCTTGATAGCAATGATTAACTATCAGACTAACCCCGAGGCCCGCGAGCGTGAGCAGCAGCAGTCGCCCCAATCAACGGAGATGATTAGGAAGATTAGGAGTTTCCAGCCCGACAGCTTGACTCTTCATCTCCGAGGCCCCAAGCACGCCGATTCGGGTCGGCGCGAGGACAGCACCCCTCCGCCCATTCTTTGACTCCCCTCCAGGAGGAGAAGCCCCTCTGAGGACTCGGGCTTTCGCCTTTTGGATGGCTATGCGCGTGCTGGAAGAGAGAGACCGAATCTGAAGCAAGCAATCATTTGTCAATTCACTGTTCACCATTCACTGCTCACACCCAATCCTATGTTGCGAGAAGAAACCGTTTTTGGACCCATCCACAGCCGCCGCCTCGGCACCTCGCTCGGTATTAACCTGCTGCCCGAAAGGGGCAAGATTTGTAATTTTGACTGCATCTACTGCGAATGTGGCTGGAACAGGGACGGCCGCGAGGACACCCTTCTCCCTTCGGCCGAGAAGGTGCGAGGCGACTTGGAACGGATGCTCTTCCGTCTCGGCAACGAGGGCGTCGCTGTAGATTCTATCACCTTTTCGGGCGACGGAGAACCTACGCTCAACCCCCAGTTCCCTCAGATTATCGACGATACGATGGCTTTGAGGGACCGCCTGGCTCCCTCGGCCAAGGTGTCGGTGTTGAGCAACGCCACTCGGGTGCATCTCCCCGAGGTGTTCAATGCGTTGGCGAAGGTGGACAACCCTATCATGAAAATTGACGCTCCCACCAACGAACTGGTCGGTCGCATAAACCACCCCGCCCCAGGCTATGACGTGCAAAGGGTGGTGGAGTCGCTCTTGAGGTTTGAGGGCAATTTCGTTCTTCAGACCTGTATGCTCCGCAGCGAGGAGTACAATTTCGACTCGTCCCGTCCAGAGGTGCTTGCCGGATGGATGGAGATTGTGCGGCGTTTGCGACCTCGCGAGATAATGGTCTATACCATCGACCGCCCCACCCCGGCACAGGGTCTGCAGAAACTCACGGTTGAAGAGATGTCGGCACTCGTGAAGCCCCTTGTTGATGAGGGTTTCCTCGTGCAGGTGAAGGGCTGACCGCTGGCGGCGGCGGTGCCACATCTTTGTCGGGTGCTGGTCTCTCTCTGGTCTGAGGAACCTGCTCCCCCCCCTCGCCGACGCCATTTTGAAGTTTTTTTTCTCAAGAATAGTGTTATTTGCAGAAATTTGCGTACCTTTGCAAATCCTCAGTGTGCGCATTTTGCACGCTGAGGGGTCTATAATAGTGTTTCAATCAATAGATTGAGTTGTAATAACAAATATAGGAGAACCAAGCTATAGCAGCACCATTCAACCCTGGCGGCCCCAATAACTTCAATCGGGGTCGCGGAAGAGGTCCTCAGAAACGGGAACCGGAGCATCAGATTAACGAGCGTATCACCGCTCCCATCGTCCGCATCGTGGGCGAAGGCATGGAGCCGGCCATTGTGAACACTAAGGAGGCTTTGGCTAAGGCATACGCCCAAGGTCTCGACCTGGTGTTGATTTCGCCTACAGCCAACCCCCCGGTCTGTAAGATTATCGACTATCAGAAGTTCCTCTATGAGCAGAAGAAGAAGGAAAAGGAACGCAAGGCCAATTCGACGAAGATTGTCATCAAGGAGATTCGTCTCAGTCCCCAGACCGATGAGCATGACTTCGATTTCAAACTCAAGCACGCCATCCGTTTTCTGCAGGACGGCAACAAGGTGAAAGTGGATGTCTTCTTCCGCGGGCGGGCTATTGTCTATAAGGAACAGGGCGAGACCCAGCTGCTCAAATTCGCCGAAGCGCTGATGGAGTATGGCAAACCCGAAGCCATGCCACGGCTCGAAGGCAAACGTATGCTGATGATTATCGCCCCCAAGAAATAGCGGCGTGATACTGCGGGGCGGGACGGTTCCGGGCAGAACGGCTCTGCTCACCATTCCCGCTGCATCCTCCCCATTCACTCCTTCACAAACAAGCCGATTTTATCGCAATATACAGTCTAATCTTTAAAACAGTAAAGTAATGCCAAAAATGAAAACCAAGGCCGCTGCCAAGAAGCGTTTCACTTTCACCGGCACCGGCAAGATCAAGAGAAAGCATGCTTTTCATAGCCACATTCTGACTAAGAAAGAGACCACCCAGAAACGTAATCTCGACCACACCGCACTGGTGAGCCGCGACGACGAGAAGCGCGTCAAGAGAATGCTTTTAGCCTAACAGGAGTTATTAACCATTATTTAAAGCGCCAAAGTGAAGCAGCGCAGCTGCTTCCGCTTAAATGAAAACAAATTAAACTATGCCAAGATCAGTCAATGCTGTAGCTTCAAGAGCTCGCAGAAAGAAAATCCTCAATCGCACCAAAGGTTATTGGGGCAGAGGTAAAAACGTATGGACCGTCGCCAAGAACAAGTGGGAAAAAGGTCAGACCTACGCCTACCGCGACAGAAAGAATAAGAAACGTGA
>DCJB01000021.1:1447-1976 GCA_002317325.1 Bacteroidales bacterium UBA1711 | reverse complement strand
CAACATCGAGCTGAACCGCAAGGTCCTCGCCGATTTGGCCATGAACCACCCCGAGGCATTCACCGCCGTCGTCAAGATGGTTAAGAAATGAGCCGCAGAAACCGAGTGAATAACCTTTAAAAACATCATGTCATGGGAAAAAACGTTTTAATGCAATATGTAGAGGACTTGGTCGAGCGTAAAGAGTTCCCCGAGTTCAAGGCTGGCGATACCATCACTGTCCATTACAAAATTATTGAAGGAAGCAAGGAACGTGTCCAGAACTTCCAGGGCGTTGTTTTGCAGCGCAGCGGTTCTGGCGCAACTGAGACCTTTACTGTTCGCAAGATTGCCAACGGTGTCGGTGTCGAGCGCATCTTCCCGATCGTCTCTCCGTTCATCGAGCGTATTGACATCAACAAGTACGGTGCTGTCCGCAGAGCAAGAATCTTCTACCTCCGCAAACTCACCGGCAAGAAAGCCCGCATCAAAGAGAGAAAGCGTTAGTCTTCTCGAACCTTGCGATATTATCGGAATCACGGTGCTGCCC
>DCJB01000021.1:0-1343 GCA_002317325.1 Bacteroidales bacterium UBA1711 | reverse complement strand
TTACCCGATAGAAATTGCCGGGCTGCAGGGGCGTGTCGGCCTTTATCAGCACTTCGTCGTCCACCTCGGGGCTGTCGAACTCGGTCCGCCCCACATAGTAGTCGCCCTCTCTGCGGTCCACCAGCACCTCAAATTCGCGATTTAAGCGGCTTTCGTTCCGCTCTAAGGATATGCTCTCCTGAATGGCCATTAGCTCGCCAATACGGCGTTCTTTCTCTTCGCGACACACCGGGTCGCCAAGCTCTTCGGCCGCCGTGCCCTCTTCGGGCGAATAGGCAAAGCAGCCCATGCGGTCGAAGCGCGCCTCGCGCACGAAGGCTTTCAGTTCTTCAAACTCCTCTTCGGTCTCGCCGGGATAGCCGACTATGAGCGTGGTGCGAATGCTCGCCTCGGGAAGACGCTCTCGGAAGCGATTGAGCAGTCCGAGGGTTCCGCTGCGGTCTATCCCCCGCTGCATGGAGGCGAGCACCGCGGTGCTGATGTGCTGCAGCGGAATGTCAATGTAGTTGCAGATGTTGTCGTATTTGCGTATCGTCTCGATGGCGTCTAACGGAAATGACGACGGATAGGTGTAGTGGAGCCTAATCCAGTGGGCGCCGCTCTCGGTGGCAAGCCGCTCCAAGAGTTCGCCTAAACACCTCCGGCCGTAGAGGTCGAGGCCGTAGTAGGTGGTGTCTTGCGCAATGACGATTATCTCTTTCGCACCATTGGCGACAAGGCGTTTGGCCTCTTCGACCAGCTCTTCTATCGGGCGGGAGATATGGCGCCCCCGGATGAGGGGGATGGCGCAGTAGGAGCAGCTTCGGTTGCACCCTTCCGAAATCTTCAGGTAGGCGTAGTGCTTCGGGGTGCTGAGGGTTCGCATGGCCGCAAATGCAGCCTTGGGACTGGAAGCGGTGTATGGGGCGTACAGGGACTCCCATTCGTGTACCCCATACCAGCAATCCACCTCGGGCATTTCTTGTTGCAGCTCTTTTTGGTAGCGCTCTACTAAGCAGCCCGCCACGATGAGCTTGCGGCTCCTCCCGTCTCGTTTGTGCCTGCGGTTGAACTTCTCTTTGCTGGCAATTTGTTCAAGAATGGTGTTGACCGACTCCTCCTTCGCGTCACCGATGAATCCGCAGGTGTTGATGATGACTATGTCGCAGTCGTTTTGGCTGCGGTCGAAATAGACGGCGTGACCTGCGGCTGCGAGGTGTCCCGCCACATTCTCAGAATCGACAGTGTTTTTGCTGCAGCCTAAGGTGATGATGTTGGCTTTCATGTGTGCTTTCCCCTTGCGGGCAGTTGGTTGGGTTGACGGAGAGGCGTGGAGGCGGCGGCTTTGCCGATGGGCGCGAGCC
>DCJB01000039.1:8945-10397 GCA_002317325.1 Bacteroidales bacterium UBA1711 | reverse complement strand
AACGGGGGAGTAACGGGGGAGAAGCGGGGGAGTAACGGAGGAGAAGCGGGGGAGAAGCGGGGGAGAAGCGGAAGGGGGTCGGCGGGGGACGTGCGGGGGACGGGAGGCGGGGGGCAAAATGAAACTTTTTGTGGGGTTCGACGTATATTGGTTTATCAAAAAATGGCAGTTGATAACTTTTTTTGGAACAAAATGGCAATTATTGGAAAAATAGTTGTACTTTTACAAACTGAAAAATAGTATCCGTCAGTGGCGTTAATACTTGGCACAGAATACTGTAAGATTGATTCGAATGGTCGATTCAAGTTCCCGATTGCGTTCAAAAAGCAGTTGAGCGGGGAGGACGACCGCTTTGTCATCCGGCAGGGATTCACGGCCGAGTGCCTGGAGTTGTGGACCTATGCCAGTTTTCAGTCGGAGGTGGAAGAGCTCCAAAAGAAGTTGAATCTTTTTGACAGCCGCGACAGCCGCATCATGCGCCAGATGACGAGGGCCAACCTCGTGGAGCTGGACAGCAACGACCGGCTGCTGGTGCCGCCGGAACGCAAGGGTGTGATTGGCGATGCCAAAGAGATAGTCCTCCAATCGACAGGCAGGTGCATAGAAATCTGGGAGCGCGGAGCCTACGACAAGATGTGCAACGAGACAGCCGGCGACTTTGTGTCGGTTGTTGACCAACGATTGGGAGGACAACATGGAATATCACCTGCCTGTGATGCTGAGTGAGAGCGTGGAGGGGCTGGCCATTAAGCCCGGGGGCACCTACGTGGATGCCACCTTTGGCGGGGGCGGCCATTCGCGCGCCATACTCGCCCGCTTGGGCGAGGGGGGGCGGCTGTTCGGCTTCGACCAAGACGGGGACGCGGAGGCCAATGTGCCGGACGACCCCCGGTTCACCTTCATACATGAGAACTTCAGACATTTGAAGGGCTTCCTGCGGCTGCACGGGGTGCGGGCGGTGGATGGTGTGCTGGCCGACCTGGGGGTGTCGTCGCACCAGTTTGACGTGGCCGACCGGGGCTTCTCCATCCGCCTGGAGGGGGAGCTGGACCTGCGGATGGACCGCAGGCAGAGCGGCACGGCCCGCGACCTGCTGCGGGACATTGAGGCCCCCGAGCTGGCCCGGATACTGTCGCTGTACGGCGAGCTGCCGCAAGCGGGGCGCATGGCGGCGGCGATAGTGAAGGCCCGCGGGGAGAAGCCCATAGACACCACGGGCGACCTGAAGGAGGCGGTGCGGGGATTTTTGGCGCCCGGCCGGGAGAACCGGGTGCTGGCCATGCTCTTCCAGGCGCTGCGCATAGCGGTGAACGGCGAGCTGGAGGCGCTGCAGGAAATGCTGCCCCAGGCGGCCCAGCTGCTGAACCCCGGGGGGCGGCTTGTGGTCATATCGTATCACTCGCTGGAAGACCGTTTGGTGAAGAACTATATGAAGACGGGGAATTTTGAGGG
>DCJB01000039.1:2223-8753 GCA_002317325.1 Bacteroidales bacterium UBA1711 | reverse complement strand
CGCACGCACGCGGAAGAACCCGCAAAGGAGTCGGCAAAAGAGTCGGCAAAGGGGCGGCGGCCCAACTGGGCGGCCCGAATTGTGGGGGGCGACCTGCTGCAGAGCCGGGTGGTGCTGAAGCAGACCAAGCTTATCCTGCTGATCATCCTGTACGGGCTGGGGCTGGTGTTCTGCCGCTACCGCGTGGAGGGCCTGAGCAAGGAGAAACTGGCGGCCCAGGAGCGTATCAACTACCTGCGGGAGTCGCGCATTGAGCTGCAGAAGCGGTTTCAGGAGACGGTGAAGATTTCGCAGATAGCCGAAATGCTCGACAGCACGGGGGTGGGCATCACCGCCGGGCCGCCGTATGAGATATGAGGGGCGGGCAGGCCCACAGAGAAAGGAACCACAAAAGAATGCCGTTGGAGGAGAAATATCATAACAAGCAACTGTTCAAGCGTATGCTCTCGCTGTGGCTCATCTTGGTGACGGGCTTTGGCGGGGCCATGCTGTGGGCGGCGCTGAAGACCCAGGTGAAGGAGGGCGAGATGTGGCGCGAGAAGGCGCAGCGGCGGGAGTATGAGGAGCGTGTGGAGCCCGCCCGCAGGGGGACCATCTTCTCGTCGGACGGCAAGGTGCTGGCCACCACCATGCCGGTGTGCGACTTGGTGCTGGACCTGGGGCGGTGGCCCAAGGTGGACTCGAAGGGCAAGACGGTGCGGGACGACGCGGGACGGACGGTGATGGAAGGCACGGTGACGAACGACTCGGCATTCAGGGCCAACCTGCCCGAGGTGTGCCGCCTGCTGCACAGCCAGTTTCCCAACCGCTCGGAGGCGGAGTTCCGCAGCCGAATCATGAACGAATACACCAAAGCCCGCCCCGGAAGGTGCATTTATGTGGCCCGGAAAGTGCTGTACTCGCACTGGGACCGCATACGCAAGATGGAGGGGTGGAGCCGCTGCGTGTGCTCGGGGACCGCGGAGGGGAGCGTGACCAGCTATGTGCGGGCCCACATCTACGGCAACCTCGGGGAGAACACGATAGGCATCCACTACCGCACGGTGAAGAGCGAGGGATACACGGGCTTGGAGGGCTACTATGACAGCGTGCTGCGGGGCCGGGACGGCCGCTTTGTGTGCCGCCGCCTGACGCGGGGGGTGTGGCTGCCGATGGAGGAGGGGGACTCGCTCCACATACAGCGGCGGGAGGACGGCAAGAGCATTGTGGCCACCATAGACACCCGCTTTCAGGATATTGCCGAGAGCGCCCTGCGGCAATCGATGCAGCAGAACGGGGGGCAGCGGGGCTGCGCCATACTGATGGAGGCGGCCACGGGGTATGTGCTGGCGTGCAGCAGCCTCACCCGCGACACGGCGGGAAGGATTTCGGAGGCGCTGTGGAGCAACGTGGCCTGCAGCGACCTCTATGAACCCGGCTCCACCTTCAAGACAGTGCTCATGACCGCCATGCTCGAGGACAAAAAGATAGGGATAGACACGTCGCTGCGGGTGCGCTCGGGGGGAGAGAAGCAGTACAGCCCCTCGACGGGGGTGCTGAACGACGGCCACGAGGGACCGGCCGACACGGTGTCGCTGCCCACGGTGCTGGCCCGCTCGTCGAACATAGGCATGTGCGAGCTGGCCTGGCGCTACTACCGCAATGACCGCGCCCGGATGAAGCGCAACGTGGAGGCGGTGTTTCCCTTCGGCATGATGAGGCCCGACTTGGAAGTGAAAGAATACAAGGCCTATGTGAGCGACCTTGGACCCGACCGCAACTTCCTCAACTTCAGCTACGGGTATTCCTGCGCCGTGTCGCCCTTGCGGTTGGTGACCTTCTACAACGCCCTGGCCAACGGCGGCAAGATGGTGAAGCCCCTCTTCTGCCGCGAAGTGATAGACGGAGGCGGACGCTCGGAGATAGGCCCCGTGGTGCTGCGGGAACACATCTGCAGCGAGGAGACCGCCAAACAGATGCGCGAAATGCTGCTGGGGGTGGTGGAACGCGGCACAGGCAGCAACATATATAACACCGTATATGGCATTGCCGGCAAGACCGGCACGTCGCAGAGCATACGCGACAAACATATCAACACATCCTCGTTTGCCGGCTTCTTCCCGGCCGACGCGCCCCGGTACACCTGCCTGGTGATGGTGGAGGGGACGGGCAGCGCGGGCCGCGTGGCAGCCGCCCCGGTGTTCCGCAAGATTGCCGACTGCGTGGTGGCCTTTGACAAAGAGCTGGGCAGCGTGCGGATAGACGACTCGGCACGGGTGCAGAACCCGCGGGCGGCCAAGGCACCCCGCACGGAGGTGGAGAACATCAGCCGCCTGTTGGGCATACCGTTTGCCGTGAGCGACACGACCCCCGCGACGCAGTGGACAGTGTTTGACGAGAGGAGCCAGTGCTACAAGAACTACCACCTGCCCAAGGGGGTGGTGCCCAACTGCGTGGGCATGACGGTGCGCGACGCCATGGAGCTGCTGCGCCGCTGCGGCATGAAGGCGCGCTTCTCAGGAATGGGCAAGGTGGCAAGCCAAAGCCCCAAATCGCACACCCGCGCCGACAAAGGCACGGTGGTATATCTGGAACTGAAACCATGAACAACCCATGCCCCCCGGCTCTTGGAACCGCAGGGCGGAAAGAGTAACGAAATGAAACTGTCTGAAATAATCAAGGGGGTGGAACCCCTCGCGGCGGTGGCCGCCGACCCCGAGGTGGAGAACATCTGCTTCGACTCGCGGAAGGTGGTACCCGGCACCTGCTTTGTGGCACAGGTCGGCACGCGCGCCGACGGGCACGACTATATGGACAAGGCCGCGGCCGACGGGGCTGTTGCGATAGTGTGCCAGCGGCTGCCCGAAACGCCCGCCCCGGGCGCGGCCTACGTGCTGGTGGCCGACACCGACCGGGCCTTGGGCGTGATGGCCGACAACTACTACGGACACCCCTCGCAGCAGCTGAAACTCATCGGAGTGACGGGCACCAACGGCAAGACCACCACTGTGACCCTGCTGCACCGCCTCTTTCGGGCGGCAGGATTCGGGGCGGGACTGCTCTCCACCATCGTGAACAAGATTGACGATGCCGAGGCGCCCTCCACCCACACCACCCCCGACGCTTTGGAGCTCAACAGCCTGCTGCGCCGAATGGCAGACGCGGGCTGCCAGTACGCCTTCATGGAGGTGAGCAGCCACTCGGTGGTGCAGCAGCGCATAGCGGGCCTGCGTTTCGCCGGGGGGGTGTTCAGCAACATCACCCACGACCACCTCGACTACCACAAGACCATGGCCAACTACATTGCCGCCAAGAAAAAATTCTTCGACGACCTGCCCGCCGAGGCCTTCGCCCTCACCAACATCGACGACCGCAACGGGCGGGTGATGGTGCAGAACACCCGCGCCCGGGTGCTCACCTACAGCCTGCAGCATACGGCCGACCACCGCTGCCGAGTGGTGGAAGACACCTTTCAGGGGCTGCTGCTCGAAGTGGACGGCCGCGAAGTGTGGACTCGGTTGGTGGGCCGCTTCAACGCCTACAACCTCACAGCCATCTACGGGGTGGCGACAGCGTGCGGCATGGGGGCGGACGAAGCCCTGCGGCTCCTCAGCACCCTCGAGGCCGCCGAGGGACGATTCCAGTATGTGAGCGGACGCGGCCTCACCGCGATAGTGGACTACGCCCACACGCCCGACGCATTGGAGAACGTGCTTTCGACCATCAACGAGATACGCCGTCCCGGGCAGCTGCTGCTGACAGTGGTGGGCTGCGGGGGCGACCGCGACAAGACCAAGCGACCCGAAATGGCCGCCATCGCCTGCCGCCTGAGCGACAAACTCATCCTCACCTCCGACAACCCCCGCACCGAGAACCCCGAAAGCATTCTCGACGACATGGAGGCGGGGCTGAAGGCCGAAGAACGGGGCATGGCGGTGAGAATCAGTGACCGCCGCCAGGCCATCAAAACCGCCGTCATGATGGGCCGCGAAGGCGACATCATACTCGTGGCCGGCAAAGGACACGAGAAATATCAGGACATAAACGGGGTGAAGCACCACTTCGACGACACCGAAGAACTGAAGAAACTCCTCGACCCGAAGGGGTGCTGACCCGACAAAAAGAACTAATAACACCATCAGAAGAAATGCTGTACTACCTCTTTGACTGGTTGGACCGAACCATTGACCTGCCCGGCGCGGGAGTATTCCAGTATATCTCGTTCCGCGCTTCGATGTCGGCGATAACCTCGCTGCTTATCATGCTCGTGTTCGGCAAGCCATTCATCCGCTTCATCCGCCGCAAGTCGATAGGCGAGACCGTGCGCAACCTGGGGCTGGAGGGACAGAAAGAGAAAGAAGGCACACCCACCATGGGCGGCCTGCTCATCCTCTCGGCCATCATAGCGCCCACCCTCCTCTTCGCCAAATTAGACAACGTCTATGTGATTACTATGCTCGTGACCACCTTGTGGCTCGGATTCATAGGCGGACTGGACGACTATATCAAGGTCTTCCGCAAGAACAAAAAGGGGCTGCCCGGCCGGTTCAAGGTCTTCGGGCAGGTAGGGCTGGGGCTGGCCGTGGGGCTGCTGCTGTCGTTCCACCCCGACATTGCCTCCACCAAGACGACCATCCCCTTCATCAAAGGCAACGAGTTTGACTATGCCTGCCTCATCAGCTGGATGGGCGACTGGACGCAGAACTGGGTGTGGGTGGTGTATGTGCTCGTGGCCATCTTTGTGGTGACGGCGGTGTCCAACGGCACCAACCTCGCCGACGGCATAGACGGCCTGGCCTCCAGCACCGCCGGCATTGTAGGTGTGGCACTGGCCATTCTGGCGTGGCTTTCGGGCAACATCATCATGTCCAACTACCTCAACATCGTATATCTGCCCAACATCGGCGAGCTGACTGTCTTCATCACCGCCTTTGTGGGGGCCACCTTGGGCTTCCTATGGTTCAACACCTACCCTGCCGAGGTATTCATGGGCGACACGGGGTCGCTGGCACTGGGCGGCATCATTGCAGTGTATGCTCTGCTCATCCGCAAGGAGCTGCTCCTCCCCATCCTGTGCGGCATCTATCTGGTCGAGAGCCTGTCGGTCATCATACAGACCGCCGGCTGCAAGGTCTATCGCCGCCGCCACCACCTGCCCGCCTCGCAGATAGTGCCCGTGGAGAAGCGCCCCTTCCTGATGACACCCATACACCACCACTACCAGAAAAAGGGCATGGCCGAACCCAAGATAGTCCAGCGGTTCGCCATCATAGGCATACTGCTGGCCATCGTAAGCATTGTCACCCTCAAACTCCGATAGCCTAAATACACACATCAATAAGCACACTTCCAAATACATCTGAACATGAGTATTGAAACATTAGCCATCCAAGGACGAGACCGCGTACACAGCGGACTGGCTTCCATCGATACCGCCCGTCTGCGGCAGATGCGCAACACGGCACTGCGGAACTGCTTCGCCCGTTTTGGCGAGACCGACTTCCGCATGGAGTTTGTGGCCCGCATCCACGGCAAGGAGTTCATCAACGACGCCGCCGCCCGCAGCGTAAACGCCACCTGGTATGCGCTGCAGAACACCGAGGGGGGCGTGATATGGATTGCCTTCGGCGGCGATGGGGCGGCCGACTACTCGATCCTCCGCTCTTTGGCACTGCGCAAGGTGCGTATGCTCCTCTGCGTGGGGAGCGACTGCCAGCGGCTGCACGAGGCTTTTCAAGGCATGGTGCCGGTGATTGAGGACTGCCCGACCATCGGGGCCGCCGTCCACCGGGCCTGCTACTCGGGGCTGGAGCAGGTGAAAGTGCTCTTCTCGCCCGCCACCCGCGAGGGATTGGACGACGAGTCGGCCGGCCGCCTGTTCCGTCAGGAAGTCAACGAACTATAACAAGTCAGATGAAACGTAGGTTAAATATCTTTGCCGGCGACGCAGCCCTGTGGGTGATTTTCCTGCTCTTGAGCGGAATATCGCTCATTGCGGTCTATAGCACCATCGGAATGATGGCTGTGACGACATACAGCACCTCTCCGACAGCACAGTTTTTCCGCCACCTTGTGTTTGTGTTGGCAACCTACGTTGTGGTGATAATCCTATCGCACACTAACTACCGCATATACGCCAAACTGTCGAAATGGGCGCTGTTGCTGGCAGTGGCGCTACTGGCGGTGCTGCTGGCGGGGGGCGGCCGCCGAATGAACTTAGTGGTGGCCTCTTTCCAGCCGTCGGAGATAGCCAAGGTGGCGGTGGTGGTGTTCCTGGCCCGCTCGCTGGCACACAACAAAGAGACGCTGAACGAGAACCGCACCCTGCTGGCGGTGTCGGCGCCCGTGCTGGTGGTCGCCGGCTTGGTGCTGCCCTCCAACCTCTCAATGTCCATCATTATCCTCGTCACCTGCTTCTTCATGCTCTTCTACGGCGGCATGGAGTCGAAGCGGTGGTGGAAGTGGTTCGCCATTCTGTCCGTCGTAGCGGCAGGAGGCTTCGTGTTCCTCTACAACTTTGGCGACCAAGTGGATTGGGCGAGGTCCTCCAC
>DCJB01000039.1:0-2154 GCA_002317325.1 Bacteroidales bacterium UBA1711 | reverse complement strand
GAAAACATAGCCCGCATGGCGGTGGCCCGCGGCGGACTGTTCGGCACGGGCATAGGCACCACCATCCACGGCCGATTGGCCACCCAGGCCTACAACGACTTCATCTTCTCCTTCATCATTGAGGAGAAGGGGCTGATAGCGGCCATCTTCATCTTCTCGCTCTACGCCCTCTTCTTTTTCCGCTGCATTCGCATTGCCTCGCACTGCAAGGGTACCTTCGGCGGAATGTGTGTGGCGGGAATTGGGACACTGGTACTTGTGCAAGCACTCATCAATATGTCGGTGGCGGTGTCGCTGCTGCCCGTCACGGGACAGCCGCTGCCGTTCATCAGCTACGGCGGTTCGGCATACCTGTGCATGGGTTGCGGACTGGGCATCATACAGGCCGTAGCCGCCGACAATAAGAAGCAGGCCCGCATAGCCCAGCAAGCCGAGCGGACAGCAGACCCAGAGAAAGGAGAAACCCCGGAGACTGATAGTCAGAATAAACAACAAACAAACGAAAAGTCATGAAAGCAATCATCAGCGGCGGAGGCAGCGGGGGACACATATTTCCTGCAATAGCGATAGCCAACACCATTCGGAGCCGTTACCCCGAATCAGAAATACTCTTTGTGGGAGCCAAGGGAAGAATGGAAATGGACAAGGTGCCGGACGCGGGATACAAAATAGTGGGTCTGCCCATTGCCGGCCTACAGCGCAAGATTACGCTCGAGAACATCTGGAAAAACCTGCAACTGCCTTTCAAGGTGCTGCGCAGCCGCTGCATGGTGCGCGGAATCATACGCCGATTCAATCCCGACATAGTGGTGGGGGTGGGAGGCTTTGCCAGCGAGCCTACGCTGAGTATGGCTTCGCGGATGGGCTATACCACCCTGCTACAGGAGCAAAACTCTTACGCCGGACTCACCAACAAGACCCTTGCAAATTCGGCCGCCGCCATCTGCGTGGCCTACGAGGGAATGGAGCGGTTCTTCCCCTCTGAGAAGATAGTCTTCACGGGCAATCCCGTCCGTGCCAACATCGAGCAGATGACGACCACCCATAAGGAGGGGTGCAATTATTTCTTCGGGGATGATATTTTTCCCGTGGTCCTCTCAATGGGAGGAAGCCTCGGTGCAAGGAGCATAAACGAGATGATATTGAACAGTCTCGAGTTCTTCAGAACCAATAGGGTGCGGCTAATATGGCAGACAGGCAGCCGGATGTTCCACGAGGCTGAAGAAGCTGTAGAAAAGGCCAACCTGAGAGATTGGGTGCAAGTGTTCCAGTTCATCACCCACATAGACTTGGCCTACGCCGCCGCCGATGTGGTGATTTCGCGGGCGGGAGCCATCGCCATTTCCGAACTCTGCATGGTGGGCAAGCCCGCGGTGCTGATTCCCTCGCCCAACGTGGCGGAGGACCATCAGACCAAAAACGCCATGGCCTTGGTGAAAAAGGAAGCCGCCCTGATGGTGCGGGACGAAAAGTGCGGCGTTGAAGGGCTGCCGCTGGTCTTAAACCTGCTGAGAGACGAAGAACGCAAGTCACGGATGAGCCAAGCCATTCGCCAGCTGGCCGCACCCAAGGCGACAGAGCGTATCGTGGACCAAATAGACCGGCTGATAGCCACAGGCAAAGGAATACGGCAATAGGAATATTAACAATTATTACTATGAACTACTACTTTCTCGGAATCGGAGGCATTGGCATGAGTGCCATCGCTCGGTTCTTCCACCAGCGGGGCGACACGGTGAGCGGCTACGACAGAACCGAAAGCCCGCTGACGCGTCAGCTTGTGGGCGAGGGGATAGCGGTGCATTATGTCGATGACCCTGCACTGATACCCGATGGTGTGGACCTGGTGGTCTATACGCCAGCGATTCCAGCCGACACGGCCGAGTTTCAGCACCTAAGCCAACGGGGGACACCCATGCGCAAGCGGTCGGAAGTGCTGGGCGAACTGACCCGCGGCCGCCGCTGCGTGGCAGTGGCCGGCACCCACGGCAAGACCTCCACATCCACCCTCATTGCCCACGTCCTGAGCAAGACCGAAATGGGGTGCAGCGCCTTCCTCGGCGGCATATCCAAGAACTTCGACTCCAACATGGTGGTGAATGCCGACAGCCAATTTGTGGTGGTGGAGGCCGACGAGTATGACCGCTCGTTCCT
>DCJB01000109.1 GCA_002317325.1 Bacteroidales bacterium UBA1711 | reverse complement strand
CGAGCAGCTGCGCAAGGACGTGGGCAGCGGGCTGATTGTCATTCAGGGCAACCGCGAGGCCTCTTGCAACTATCCCGACAACACCTATTGGTTTCGTCAGGACAGCACTTTTCTCTACTTTTTTGGCCTCCAACGCGAGGACCTCGTGGGCGTGCTGGACTGCGACAGCGGCAAGGACTATCTCTTCGCCAACGACTACGATATTGACGATGTGATTTGGACCGGCCCGCTGCCCTGCGTCAGGGAACTGGCCGCCAGCGTGGGCGTCGAGAACACCGGCGACCTCGCCGCCCTCCAGTCTCTCTGCACCAAGACGGTGGGCGAGGCCCGCAAGATTCACTTCCTCCCCCCCTACCGCGCCGACAACCAGCGCCAGATGAGCGCCCTCCTCGGGCTCAAGTTCGACGCTGTCCTCCGCTATGCTTCTATGGACCTCATCATGGCCTGCGTCAAGCAGCGCAGCATCAAGAGCGCCGAGGAGATCGAAGAGATTGAAAAAGCCGTCGCCACCGCCTATAATATGCACGTGGGGGCCATGAAGATGGCCATGCCCGGCCGCTATGAGTATGAACTGGCCGGCTTTATGCAGGGCGAGGCCTGGAAGGGCAACGGCCCCGTCAGCTTCCCGGTCATCATGACTGTCCACGGCGAGACGCTCCACAACCACAGCCACAACCACCGCCTCGAGACGGGGCGGATGCTGGTGATGGACGCCGGCTGCGAGACGGAGATGAACTACTGCTCCGACATCACCCGCTCGGTGCCCGTGGGAGGCCGGTTCGACGACCGACAGCGGGCCATTTATGAACTGGTCCTTGCCGCCAATATGGAGGCCATTCGGGTCACCCGCCCCGGCATCACCTACCAGGAGGTGCACACCGCCGCCAGCCGCATCCTGGCCCAGGGATACAAGGACCTCGGCATTCTCAAGGGCAATCTCGACGACATCGTCTCCCACGGCGCCCACAGCCTCTTCATGCCTCACGGCCTCGGCCACATGATGGGTCTCGACGTGCACGATATGGAGAATTATGGGCAGATTTACGTCGGCTACGACGACGAGACCCGCCCCAGCACCCAGTTCGGCCTCGGCAGCCTTCGCTGCGGCCGCCGGCTCCAGCCGGGCTTCGTCATCACCGACGAGCCGGGCAGCTACTTCATCCCCGCCCTCATCGACCAGTGGCGTCAGCAGGGAACCAACAAGGACTATATCAATTACAACGAGTTGGAGAAGTGGAAGGACTTCGGCGGCATCCGCATCGAGGACGACATCCTCGTCACCGACAACGGCTGCCGCGTGCTCGGCAAGCCCATTCCCAAGACGGTGGCCGAGATTGAAGCCGTCATGGCTCAGTAGCGGTTGCCTGCCCCCCCCAGAGGGCGCGCAGGGCTGCGGCTTGCCTCTTTTGGGCGAACCGCAGCCCTTTTTGCCCCCCTTCGCGCGGGCACCTGTCAGGCGGCGGAAGAGGAACAGATGTGTGTCCGAGCTGATATTGGGGAGAATGTGGGCGGGCAGTCAAAGGCACAAAAAAAAGTCCGAGCCTCTCGCATGGCGGGAGACTCGGACTTTTTTGCAGTCGCTGGGTGGGGCTACAGCCTTCCGAGTGCCACTGCGGCGGGGGTGTAGTCGAGGGCGGCGGCTTTTTTGTACCACTCTTTGGCCTTTTTGAGGTCGGCGGCAAAGCCCTCGCCTCCGTTCTCATAGAGCGTGCCGAGGTAGTACATGGCCTTGGGCTCTCCCGCCTCGGCCGCCTGCTCAAACCACTTCGCTGCCGCCGTCAGGTCGGGTTCCGTTCCCACGCCGTTGGCGTAGCACGCTGCCGTGCTCATCATGCCTTCCGCCGATCCGTGTTCGGCGGCTATAGTGTAGAGGTCCAGCGCTTTCTTTGAGTTGAGCACCACGCCCAGCCCTTCTTCATAGCAGTAGGCCAGGCGGCAGTACCCTCTGAGGCTTCCGGCGGCCACGGCTTTCTCGTAGTAGAGGGCGGCGTTCTTGAAGTCGCCCTTTTCTTGATAGACGCTGCCGAGGAGGTTGACGGCATTGATGTTGCCGTTGTCGGCGGCCCGTTCCAGCCACACGATGGCCTGTGCCGTGTCGGCGAGGCAGCCCGTGCCGTCGAGGAGGCAGGCGCCCAGCCCCACCATTGCCGCCGTGAATCCGAGGTTGGCTGCGGTGTCAAGGTAGGCTCTCCCGAGGTTGAGGTCTTCGGGGCAGCCGTCGCCGTTGATGCGGGCAATGCCCATGTTGTAGTAGGACTGGCCTATTTTCTCCTGTCTCACAGACTGTTCAAACAGGCGATAGGCTTCTTCGGGGTCGGCCTGGGCCACGCCCAGCCCCTCTTTCAGGCACACGGCATAGCCCGCCATGCCTTCGGCGCTGCCGCGCTGCGCCGCCGTGGCGAAACAGGCGGCTGCCTGTTCGTAGGACTCCTCTTTTATTAGCTGCCGGCCGAGCCACACGCCGGCGGGGGCGCTGCCGCCCCGGTAGGCGGCAAGGTAGTATGCCACTGCCGAATCCCCGTTAGCCTCCAGCCCGGCGAGGCCTTTCTCGTAGAATGTCGCCACGGGGTAGGCGGCTTCGCCAATGCCATGGGCGGCGGCGAGGCGCAGGTAGGGCAGGGCGGCAAGGGTGTCCCCCTGCTGCAGGCGGAGCAGGCCTATGCGGGCGGTGCCGGCCGCTTCGCCCTGCTGGTGGGCCTGTGTGAAGAGTTCGAGGGCTCTTTGCTCGTCCTTGGCCAGATAGGCGCCGTCCTTGTAGAAGTCGCCCAAATAGCAGGAGGCCATGCCGATGCCTTGGGCTGCGGCTTTCTCGTAGTAGCGGATGGCTTCGGCGGTGTCGGATCTGAGGCCTCCGTCGCCCAGTTCGTAGTAGAGCCCCACCTTGAAATCGCCGGCGGCAACACCGTTGTCGGACAGCAGCCGGTAGAGGGACAAGGCCCGTGCGTGGTCTATGCTATCGACGTGGGAGCCTGTTTCGTAGCACCCCCCGAGTCTGTAGATGGCATCTATGTAGCCTTCGGTGGCTGCCTCCTTGAGGAGGGCCAGCCCCGCCGCCTCGTTCTTGGCAATCTCTTTTGCCTTCTTGCAGCCCAGTTCGTTGTCGAGGTAGATGTTGGCGAGCAGGTACTTCGCTTCCGACAGGTTGGACAGACGGTAGTATCCGACCGCCTTCTCGATGTTGGTGTCGCCGCCGATGGCCCCATTTTGGTGGATTTTTCCTAATAGCAGACAGGCAAATGGGCATTTTTCCTTGGCTCCCGCCTCAAGCTCTTTCGTGCTCCCCGCAGTGTCGCCCTGCTCCCACAGGAGGGTGGACATGAGGTAGTGTCCCGGCGACCGCTTGCGGTCTATGAGGGTCTGAGCCGTATGGGCCGCTTTCTCGCTGTTTCCGCTCTCCGAGTAGAGGTAGAACAGGCTGTTGAGCGCTGCGGTGTCGCCAAGACGGTCAGACATGAGGAGGTATCGCTCCACCTCGGCGGGGTTGTAGTGGCTGCCTTCGGTGTAGTATATGCTGGCCAGCCGATTGGCGCATTGGGCTGCCTCGAACTTGTCCGCGCCGCGCCGCAGCCAGCGGATGGCTTGGGCGGTGTCGGCATCTCCTAAGCATATCTCGCCCACATTCAGGCAGGCTTGGCCGTTGTGCCAATCGTCCGACTCTTTCTCGGCCGCTTTGGCATAGTAGCCGAGGGCTTCGTCTCGCAGCCCCTGACGGAGGCACTCGTCTCCCAACCGCAGTTGGCAGCGCGGTCCGCCGAAGGCGTCTCCCGCTTTCCAGATGGCAGCGGCCTTGGCGCTGTCGCGCAGGGCAGGGTCGTCGGTGAACATGAAAAAAGTGCCGGCCAACTCAAAGCAGAAGTCTTCGTGGGGAAACTTGTCTATCAGCATCTCCATCATCTGCTGGGCTTTGGCTTCGTCGGTGGCTTTTCCTTCGCCGAAGTAGAGCATTAGGGCTGCGTCGGCGGTGGCGTAGGGCATACCCCACTTCATGCCCTCTTCGGCCCACTGCCAGGCCTTTTTGTAGTCTTTGCGCAAGCGGTAGAGGTCGGCGAGCATCTCAATGGCGTCGAGGTCCCCCAGCTTGGCGGCCTTGAGCATGAGGCTCAGACCTTTTTTCTCGTCTGCATATTTTTTTCCGTCGAGGCCCAAATACATTCTTCCGAGGCCGAAGCAGCCCCAGGCGGAGCCTTTCTTTGTCGCGGTTTGGAACAGTTCTATTGCCTTGGCGGTGTCGGGGGCGGTCCCATAACCACAGAGGTATGCAGTGCCGAGGGCTGCAATGGCATCGGGGCATCCTTTGTCGGCCCACTCCTGACGGATGGCGAAGTAGCGGGCGGTGTCTTTGGCAAGCGCTGACCCCTCTATGTGGAGTTTGGAAATGTAGCACCATGCCGTGCCGTCGCCAAGGTCTGCGGCCTTCTGAAACCACTGCAGGGCAGCCGCCGAATCGAGGGGTACGCCCGCGCCGTTCTGATAGCATCGGCCCAGCAGCACCATGGCTTTCGTGTCGCCTTTCTCGGCTTTGTCAATGAGTTTTTTGTCGGCTTGCGCCTGTGCCGCCAAGGGCAGCAGCGCCAGCAGGGCAAGAAGGATTCGTGCGTCTATTCTCATGGGTGTGTCTTTTTTTTCGATTTGCAAAGATACTAAAAATTATTTGTTCCCGTTCTTTTTGCGTCTATTTTTATTGCGTCTTATGAATACTGTTGAAATCGTAATCGAAAACACTCATGAACGGAGACAGGTGACCCAGGGCATTTCGCTCGCCCAGCTGGCTCAGGACTACTATCTTGAACTGGGGCGCCTGCCCTTGCGGTTTCCCGTACTCGGAGCGTTGGTCAACAACGAGGTGGAGGATTTGCACTACTGCGTGTTCCGCCCCAAGGTGGTGCGCTTCTTCGATGTGAACCACCCCCAAGGCCTGAGAATGTACCAGACCTCGCTCATCTTCCTTCTCTACAAAGCCGTCCGCGACCAGTACCCTCAGGGACACCTGCGCGTCCGCCATTCCATTCAAGGCGGCTTCTACTGCACCATCGACCTGCCCGAACCTGAGGACCGCATTGCGGTTGCCCGCACGGTGCGCGACCGCATGATCGAACTCCAGCACCAGGACCTCCCATTCGAGAGCAAGACTATGCTCCTCGACGACGCCAAACTGCTGGTGCGCGAGAGCGGCAATTCTGAGACTCTCAAACTCATGGAGACCCTCAGCCAGCTTTATGTCGCCATGGACTATCTTGACGGCGCGGTGCAGAAGATGTCCTCAAAGCTGGTGCCCTCTACGGGCTGCCTCACTTCGTGGGATTTCCGAACCTACGCCGATGAGGGCTTCCTCCTCCACCTGCCCGACCCGCAGCACTTCGAGAAACTGCCCATCCTGCCCGACACCCCGAAACTGTTCAGCATTTTCTCTGAGCACAAGCGCTGGGCCGACCTCCTCCATGTGCCCACCATTGCCGACCTCAACCGGGCGGTGCGTCAAAATCACGAAAATCAGCTCATCCATGTGTCCGAAGCCCTCCACGAGAAAAAGTATGCCGAGATTGCCGACCTCATCCACCAGCGCGGCGGCCAGGTGCGCATGGTGCTCCTTGCCGGCCCCTCGTCGTCGGGCAAGACCACTTCGTGCCGACGCCTCAGCGTGCAGTTGAGCGTCCTCGGATTCGACGTGCAGCAGCTCTCTCTCGACGACTTTTTCGTCTCCCGCGACCGCACGCCCAAACTCCCTAACGGCGAATATGACTTTGAGTCAATCGACGCTCTCGACATTCCGCTGCTCAACGACTGCCTGATGAGGCTTTTCCACGGCGAGCGGGTGGAGGTGCCCACCTTCGACTTCGTGAAGGGCGTTCCGTCTTTCGACGGCAAGACTATGCAGATGGACGCCAACAGCCTGCTGGTGGTGGAAGGCATCCACGCCCTCAACCCCAAGCTCACGGCCCTCATTCCCGACGAACTGAAGTTCAAGGTCTATGTCTCCGCCCTCACCCAGATTGCCATCGACGACCTGAACAGCATCCACAGCAGCGAGAACCGTATGCTCCGCCGCATCGTGCGCGACAACAATTTCAGGGGCTGGGACGCCTACCACACCCTCCACCACTGGGCCGAGGTGCGGCGGGGCGAGGAAAAGAACATCTTCCCCTTCCAGGAGAAGGCCGATGTGATGTTCAACTCCGCCCTGCTCTATGAGCTGGGCGTGCTCAAGACCTTCGCCGAACCCCAGTTGAAGAAGGTGCCGCAAAACTGCGAGGAGTACGCCGAAGCCCAGCACCTGCTCAACTTCCTCGACCTTATCGACCCTATCTCTACCAAGGCTATACCCCCCACCAGCATTATGCGCGAGTTCCTCGGCGGCAGCAGCTTCAACTATTGATTTCCCACCGTCGCAGCGCCACCGGGCAGTGCGGGCCGCAAACCCTTTGGTTTGCGGCCCGCACTCGTCTCAGGCTCTTGCCGTCAGTCTATCACTATCTCGTCGCAGAAGAGGTAGCTGGGCTGCCCCGGGGCGGGGTGCCAGGCGGGCAGCCGACCGGGGTTCTTCACCACCACGCGCAGGTGGCGGGTGGCGAGGTTCAGGTTGCGGATGGCGTCGGTCCGCACCCTTGCCCCCGTCTCGCGGAAGTCGGGCGTGAAGCGCTCCGCGCGGCGCAGCGTCCAGCTCTTGCCGTCTTTGGAGGTATAGACCTCGATGGTCTCGGGCGCCAGCACCCAGTTGTGCGTGTGCTGGAGGAATCGGAGCGTCAGGGCGCCGATGGCGCGCTTGCTTCCGAAGTCATACACAGCGTCGATGTCTTCGCCCCAGTAGCCCTGCCAGTGCCCGTCGGAGTAGTTGTCGTCGCTGCCCAGTTTTCCGTCGGCCAAGGCGTTGTCCCCGCCGCCGCTATAGGTGGCCTGATAGTCGCTGTAGTGGGTGTTGAGCCGCTTGAGGCGCCCCATGCCCGGGTGGCAGAGCAGCGGCTGCTCGGTATGGAAGGCGTCGCCCCACTCGTTGCGGCTCATGGCCCGCACCAAGCAGTTGCCGCCGATGGCGAAGGGGGCGGTGTATTGGGTCGCGCCCGGGGTGGCCTTTCGCCCGTCGAGGGTGTAGTAGATGGGGGCGCCGCTGATGTTGCGGAGGGTGACGAGGACTTTGCCCCCGCGCCACTGGCTGCCCACGAACACTTGATAGGGCGCTTCTATCACCTCGTTACCCAAGCGGTCGAAACGGCTGCAAATCTCGTCGCGGAAGTAGTCGGTGCACTCCTCGTCCCACAGCCGCAGGTATTCCAGTTTCAGCGCGTGCAGCCGCTGGAAATAGCGCTGCCCCAGCGCCGCCCACTCCCGCGCGCCCTCCTCTTGCTCTATGGCCCGGAAGAGGCTCACCCGCAGCCGGCTCTTCTCGGCGGTGGCGAGTATCCTCATGCACGCATAGTGGAAGTGGGGCGCTTTGGCGCTGTCCATCCCCGTCAGCACCCGCCCGACTATCGCGCAGACGCTGTCGCACCGTTCTATCATCCGGCTGTCCGTGTTGGAGGGATAGAACTCGGTGAGGGGCTGCATCAGCGCCCCCGTGTTCACCCAGTCGCCCACCCATGGGTTGCCGCAGAGGTCGCCCACGGCATAGATGGTCTTGGTGTCTGTGCCGGTGAGCCGTTGGTAGTTCTCGTTGAAGACCCGCTCCCGCTCTTCCATCTCCTGCCTCGCGGCTTCCGGGTCGGTGCTGCGGATGGGGTTCCAGGCCATCTCGGCCGCCCAGGCCATGGCGTGCCAGCAGTCCCCGAAGAGGCTCTCCCCGCTGTCGTCCCAGGCGGTGTTCATCATCCCCGCGGCACCCGCCAGGTAGCCGTCGCGGGCCAGATAGGCGATGTTCTGCATATAGTTGCGCACTTGGGGCAGGCTGCTCCAGTGGCTCACGCCCGGCGCCACCCAGAAGTCGTTGCCCTGCTCGTCGTGTATCTTCTTGAAGGGGGCTATCATGTCGGCGTAGCTCTCCTGCGCCCCATAGCTCCACACGATGTACTGCATCTCGCGGGGCAGCTGCCTGAGCATGGCGGGATTCTTGCCCACGATGTCGCCCCACATCAGCACCTTCGGCGCCGAGCAGGCCTCTTCGGCCCGGTGTTCGGCAATGCACTCCTGTATGAGTCCATAGACTCGGTTGATGTGTCGGCAGTAGGCCTCTTCGGCACCCACGCTGTCAACGTATGCGCGGGCGCGCCCGCTCCCGAGGCTCTCGGTCTCGTCGCAGTTGATGTTGATGAACTCAATCCAAGGGTGGTAGGCGCGCAGCAGGTTGGCTATTTGGCTTTTCAGGAAAGCGTAGGTCTCGGGCTTCGAGGGGTCAACGTTGCTTCGGGTGTCCATGATGTCCCGATAGAAGGGTATGCGGAGGGTCTTCTCGAAATGGGCGAAGCACTGCAGGTTGGCCATCCGTATCCACGCTTGCGACCGCAGCCAGTCGGCTCTGAGGCCGCTGCGCGCCGATATGTCGGGGTAGGCGGGGTTGTAGAGCGTGTGCTCGGTGTAGTAGTTGGCATAGTTCATGTTCAGCCCCGCCAGCAGCTCGTGGAACTGCCGGTTGCGGAACCGCTCGTTGGCGATGGGGCCGCGGCTGATGTCGTCAAGGAAGCCCCGATACTTGAACGCCGGCCAGTCGGTTATCACCATGCAGGGGAGGCTGTCGCCCCACAGCCGGGTCAGCCGGGCAAGGTTCTCCCGGGCGGTATATAGTCCGCCGTCTTTCTTGTCGCTGGTGTAGCAGATGCGTATTCTGTCGGGCGTGATTTCAATGCGGTAGGCCTGTTCTTGGTTCTCGGCTCCGGCGATGCTGTCAACCCGCAGCGTCGCAACCGGCGTGTCCGAAGCGGCATAGAAGCCTTCGGTCCGAACCACCTGCTGCGGGGTGGGGAGGAGGCGGGTGTTGAAGGGCTGCTGGGCCGGGACGGCCCCGCAGGCGAAGAGGGCGACGACGAGGAGGCTTCGTTTCATGACGGGTGCGGGTCTCTATAGGTTGAACGCTTTTTTGAGGGTTTCCACATAGTCCAGCCTCTCCCAGCCGAAGAAATCCACCACCTTGGTGTGCTCCTTGCCGTCGGACCCGAACACGGTGACGGGCGCCTGATAGGGGTCGCGTCCCAAATGGCCGTAGGCGGCGGTGGGGGAGAAGATGGGGTTCTTGAGGCCGAAGCGCTCAATGATGGCGTAGGGGCGGAGGTCGAAAATCTGCTCCACCTTGCGGGCTATCTCTCCGTCGCCCATCGGGATGTGGGCTGTGCCGTAGGTGTTGACGTACACCCCCACGGGCTTCGCCACCCCGATGGCGTAGGCCACCTGCACCAGCACTTCGTCGCACACCCCCGCGGCCACCAGGTTCTTGGCTATATGGCGGGTGGCGTATGCCGCGCTGCGGTCCACCTTCGAGGCATCTTTGCCCGAGAAAGCGCCGCCCCCGTGGGCGCCGCGGCCGCCGTAGGTGTCAACGATTATCTTCCGCCCCGTGAGCCCCGTGTCCCCGTGGGGGCCTCCGATGACGAATTTGCCTGTGGGATTCACAAATAGTTTGTAGTCCTCGGCGGCAAAGAGGGCGCGGGTCCCCTCGTCCAGTCGGGTCAGCACCCGCGGGATGAGCACCGTCCGCACGTCGGCGGCTATGCGGGCCAGCATGGCCTGCTCTTCGGCAAACTCATCGTGCTGGGTGGATAGGACGATGGCTTCTACCCGCCGGGGACGGTTGTCGTCGCCATACTCAATGGTTATCTGACTCTTGGCATCGGGACGCAGGTAGGTCATCACCACTCCCTCCTTGCGTATGCGCGTCAGCTCCTGCAGGAAGATGTGGGCCAGCGTGATGGGCAGGGGCATATACTCGGGGGTCTCGTTGCAGGCATAGCCGAACATCATCCCTTGGTCGCCGGCGCCCTGCTCTTCCAGCACCGAGCGGCTGACACCCCGGTTGATGTCGCTGCTCTGGCCGTGGATGGCCGAAAGCACTCCGCACGACTCGGCCTCAAACTTGTACTCGCCTTTGGTGTACCCTATCTCCTGTATGACGCGGCGGACGGTGTTCTCTATCTCTACATAGCCGCTGCACGTTACCTCGCCGCTCACCACGGCCAGACCTGTTGTCACCAGCGTCTCGCAGGCCACGTGGCTGTCGGGGTCGTGGCGCAGAAACTCGTCAAGAAGGGCGTCGGAAATCTGGTCGGCCACCTTGTCGGGGTGTCCTTCCGATACAGACTCAGATGTGAAGAAATAACTCATAGCACTTTTACTTTTTGATGGTTGGACATAAAAAAGCAAAGCAGGGAGAAGGACGTGATTGTAGAGGTGAAAATCATGTTTTTAGCATTGTTTTTCAGTGGTTGCAATCATTACAAATCTATCCACTTTGCGGCTGCAAAGATACGAATATTTTCTCAA
>DCJB01000037.1:9042-9707 GCA_002317325.1 Bacteroidales bacterium UBA1711 | reverse complement strand
GAGGCGGGCAGCTACGGCAAAGACGTGCGCGGACTCAACCGTCTCCACGAGTTCAGCAAGGTCGAAATCGTGGTCATCGAACACCCCGACCGCTCCTATGCCATGCTGGAAGAAATGAAAAAGCACGTCGGCGGACTCCTCGACAAGCTGGGGCTTCCCTACCACATCCTCAAGCTCTGCGGCGGCGACATTAGCTTCACCAGCGCCATGACCTTCGACTTCGAGGTCTGGAGCGCCGCGCAGCAGAAGTGGCTGGAGGTCTCCAGCGTCTCCAACTTCGAGACCTTCCAGGCCAACCGCATGAAGCTGCGGTTCAAAGACGCCGACGGCAAAATGAAGCTTGCCCACACCCTCAACGGCAGCGCCCTGGCCCTGCCCCGCATCGTGGCAGCCCTCTTAGAGAACAACCAGACCCCCGAAGGCATCCTCATGCCCGAATGTCTGCGGCCCTACTTGGGTTTCGACATCATCAAATAGCCGAGGGCTGCTCCCGCCCCTCACCCATTCCCCCCCTCCGTCGATCCACCTCGGCCGAGGGGGGGATTATCTTCTGCCGCTTCCCCTCGGAGTGCTCCGCTCGCCGTCCCCGCCCCGTACCGACTCCGGCCGCCTTCTCCCCCGTTACTCCCCCGATTCTCCCCCGTTACTCCTCCGTTACTCCCCCG
>DCJB01000037.1:0-8941 GCA_002317325.1 Bacteroidales bacterium UBA1711 | reverse complement strand
CTCCCCCGTTACTCCTCCGTTACTTCTCCGTTACTTCTCCGTTACTCCTCCGTTACTTCTCCGTTACGGTCCGTTGGAGACAGGTACTGATGAACCGGTTCGTCAGTACCTGTCCCAGATGAACCGCTTCCTCGAGACCACCATGGACGAAGACCGGGAAGAAAACATCTGGCAGTTCTACAATGTGATAAGGACCGTGGAGGAGACCTTCAAGACGCTGAAGCAGAACCTCGACAAACGCCCCGTGTACCGCAAGAGCGACGAAGGTGCGAAGGCGAACCTCCACCATGCCGTACTTGCCTACCGGGTGGTGTCGGTGACAAGATACATGCTGAAGAAGAAGGACATAATCCCCAGATGTTCCGAACAGTTGTGCATCATTGGTACGCAGCAGTCCGTCACGATAGTGGCCGAACAGACCAACGGGCATATTCTGAAAGTGCGAAAAAGCACCAAACCCGAGGAAAAGCTGGCGGACATCCGAGATGAACTGGTCAAACCGCCATACCCCCCATAATTTGTGTGGCTCCAAAAATCGCCCCATAAAAGCGGTCGCAACTCAGGAACAGCCACTTAACATAAAATAAGTTGCAATGTGGGTTAACGTAGGGGGTATCGTCATGCGACAGGGAAATCCGAGGTGGGTTTATGCCTCCCCACTCCTTTCGCCCGGCGAACCCATGCGGCCTGTGGTTAGAAGTAGCGGTAGCCCACCACCTCTATGCGGCGCTCGTGGGCGGCGCGGAGGCTGAAGACCGAGAGCGCGCTCTTGGGGTTGCGAAGGGGGTCGGAGGAAGCCACCTCGGCGGTGCTGGCGGCCCCGTGCCCGGTGGCAATGATACGCAGGCTCCCGTTGTTCAGGAAAGGCAGCAGGGCGTTGTCGTTCCAGGCAATCAGCTCGTTCTTGAAGCAGCAAATCCTCCGTTTGGAGAGGGCCAGGTTATAGGCCGGCTCAAACAACGGGCTGGCGTAGCCGTCGATGGTCAGTTCCACCCGCTTCCGATTCTTCAAGTCTTTGTACAGCAAGCAGAAAAAACTGTCAATCAAGCTGGGTGTGCGCTTGAGCGTCAGGTCGAAGAAGAGGTCCGCCTGCCGTTGGATAGAGTCTCGCTTGCGGCCGTCAACCGGGCTGGGCTGCGAGCCTTTGTATATGTCGCGGAGTTGGATGTACCGGCGGAGGAGGGGCGTATATCGCTGGCGGGTGCAGGTGTCGGCCGAGGCCGGATTGGGTTCGTCGTTGTGAAAATAGAGGCAGAGGGGGAGCAGGTCTTGGGGGCGCAGGGGCGGTGCTCCGGCCACCCTGCCCGCCGCAGCGGCGGGCAGGGTGGCAATACGGCTCCATCGGTAGATGTCGTTGCAGCAGTTGGGCTCTTGGGCATAGAGCGACCCGTCGCGGTTGGAGGCAAAGAAGCCGCAGGCTTCTACTTGCTGGTTGGGCGCCAGCGAGTCGTCGGCGCAAAAACCGAGATTGGGCCGGACGTAGAAGAACAGGTCGTTGTGTGGCGAGTTTATCTCGCCGCCGAGGTTGGTCGGACACTGCTCGCCTCCAAAGGGGTAGCCGATGGCATAGACATCGAAACCTCCTGCCCCCCCCGGGCGGTCGGAACTGAAATAGAGGGTCTGCTCCCCCTGGCAGAAGAACGGGGTGATGTCGTTGCTGTCGCTGTTGACGGCGGGGCCGAGGTTGGTCGGGTTGCTGGGCTTGCGTCCGCCCATGACAACGCACGACCAGATGTCGAATCCTCCCAGCCCCCCCGGGCGGTCTGAGGCGAAGAACAGCAAGGTCTTGCCGTCCGAAGTCCGTCCTATGGTGGGGTGGGTGTTGTTAGTCCCCTTCAGGTTCACGTTGCCGCCGAGGAGTTTCGGCGTGGTCCAGCGTCCGCCCTGCTCCTCCGAGTAGAATATTTGGGTGGTGCCGCCTCCGTCCCAGTCGGTCTGGGTGTAGTAGATGGTGCGGCTCTCGGGGTCGAAGGCCGGGCTGCCGCAGTCCTTGCCGCCCCGGTTGAGGCCCCACGTGTTGAGCTCGCCTGTGCCGCAGCGCCCGTCCGGGGCGATGGAGGCTTGGAATATCTGTGACAGTATCGGTGTGAACTCGTTCAGATAGATGCAGCTCTTTTTTTCGGTCCGCATGGAGGAATAGAGCAGTATGCTGTCGTCGAGAACCGTTGCCCCCATCTCGCCGCCGAAGGTGTTGATGTTCTGGTCGAGGTGCTCCACCCGGTAGGTGGTTTGGGCGGCGGCCGCGGCCACGACCGCCAGGGCGGCGAACAGGAGGAATGTCTTTTTCATGCTGTGGCTGGTTGGTTAGAAGTCTGGACACTTGATTTTCCGCATCTTGTTCTCGAAGGTGAGCCGATAGACCAGCCCCGCCTCGAAGGCTCCGACATAGCGGCTGGCGGGGGTGAGGCGCGAGACGTTGGCATCGTAGCAGAAGGTGAGCAGAAAGGCGTTATATTCGACAATGAGGTTGGCTATTACGGCGTCGCGAAACCGGTAGGCAAGGCCCGTGCGGAAGCTGATCTGCTTCTGCGACCCTTCCTCGATATACCACTTCCAGTCCGTCCCCAATACGGCTTCGCGGTAGTTCCCCTGCAGCTGGACCAGCAGGACGGGCAGAATGGACGACGAGGACCACGCCCTGTATTCCGCTCGGGCAAAAAGCGCATAGCGGCGCCGGAGGCGGGTGTCGCCAATGCCGAGATAGGAGGTGTTCGGCTGGTTGAGGTTCCGGGCCGAGAAGCCCACCTTCAGGTGCAAGTCGCCGTTCGGCTGGCAGTACCAGGCCATGCCGGCGGCAAACAGCGGATAGCTTGTCCGATGGGTCTCAAAAGATTCCGATGGGTCCGAGAGCCGCGCCCTCTCGGGGCTGAATCCTGCGAGGCCGAAGCCTCCTTCGAGCCCTATGGAGAGGATGTGTCCGCCCCGCCGCCCGAGGCGGAAGTAGTACGCCGCCGCCAAATTGGCCGATGTGGTGCCATAGCCGAGGGTGCCGGCGCGGTCGTCGAAGAAGCTGAGGGCGGCGCTCAGGCCCGAGTTGCTGGTGGGCGAGCGCCAGAGGCCCGCTTCGGCGGTGGCGGCCGCAGTCTGGTATGGAATCGACACCGTGGCCCACTGGTTGCGGTAGAGGGCGGCAAACCGCCCCTTCCCCTCAAAAAAACCGCAGTAGGCGGGATTGAGGAGCATGGGGCTTGCGTCCGCTTGCGAGAAGTGGATGTCCTGGGCCGCACACTCGGCCTGCCCCAGCAGCAGCGCAATCACAATTCCAAAGCGTCTCATGACTCTTCATTACCATTTGCGGGTCAACAACAGGCCGCCTCACCGGGCGTAGGGCGGGAGCGAGATGTCGGCAAAATCGCCTCTGAGGTACTTGAAGTAACCCGCAATGCCCACCATGGCGGCGTTGTCGGTGCAGAATTGGAACTTGGGTATGAACACCTTCCAGTGGTTCTTCTCGCCGATGCGCTGCAGCTCGCTGCGCAGGAGGCTGTTGGCCGACACCCCGCCCGCAATGGCTATCTGCCTCACCCCGCTGGCCCTCACGGCCTTCTCCAGCTTCTTGACGAGGAAGCCCACTATGCACTGCTGGATGGAGGCGCAGAGGTCGGCCTTGTGCCGCTCTATGTAGTCGGGCTCCTCGGCTATGCGGTCGCGCAGGAAGTAGAGGAATGAGGTCTTGATGCCGCTGAAGCTGTAGTCGTTGCCCGCTATGTGGGGCACGGCGAACCGGTATGCGTCGGGGTTGCCTTCCTTGGCCAATCGGTCGATGATGGGGCCGCCGGGATAGCCGAGGTCCATTATCTTGGCGGCCTTGTCAATGGCCTCGCCCGCGGCATCGTCGATGGTCTGCCCCAGCACCTCCATGTCAAAATGGCTGCGGAGCAGCAGTATCTGCGTGTGGCCGCCCGAGACCAGCAGGCAGACGAACGGAAACTGCGGCACCGGGCTCTCGTCGCTCTCGCGGATGAAATGCGACAGCACGTGGGCCTGCAGGTGGTTCACCTCGATGAGCGGGATGCCCAGCGCCTGCCCAAAGCTCTTGGCAAACGACACCCCCACCATCAGCGACCCCAGCAGCCCCGGACCCCGGGTGAACGCCACCGCGTCTATCTCGCTGCGGCGGATGCCCGCATTGCGGATGGCGGCATCAACCACCGGCACTATATTCTGCTGGTGGGCGCGCGAGGCCAGCTCCGGCACCACGCCGCCGTATTGTTCATGCACTTTTTGCGAGGCTATGACATTGGAGAGTATGCGGTCGTTGCGAAGCACCGCGGCCGAGGTGTCGTCGCACGACGACTCAATGGATAGGATGGTAGTCTGCTTCATGAAGCCTGTTATTTCGCATTGCAAAGTTACTCATTTTTTCTGACATATCCGTCTTCCGCCCCAAAAAAAAACTCATCGCCGCCACATCCCGTCCCCAAAAGGGGGCGGCCGCCCGCCCCCGGCGCCGCCTGTCCTATGAGGGCTCCGCCGAATGGTCTGCCTCCCCCAAGCCCCGAAAAAACCGCATCCATCCGCCCCCCGCCAAGCCTGCCGGCCAGGCCCATCCCCGATGTGGTGCGTCCGTTTGTCTTCAGGTCTTCGCCCATGGGGGCGCGGCGGCGGGTCAGACGCGCCCCCGTGGGCGGACGAAACAAAAGGAGGGCCCCGGCGTTCCGCCGGGGCCCTCCTTTTGTCGAATCTCGATGCGATTAAGCCTCAACGATTGCGCCGGTGGGGCAAACGTCGGCGCAGGTGCCGCAGCTGGCGCAAGCGTCAGCGTCAATTTTGTAGATGTCGCCTTCGGAGATGGCTCCGACGGGGCATTCAGAGATACAGGTACCGCAAGCAGCGCACACATCAGTGATTTTGTAAGCCATTGTATTGTCGTTTTTAGGGTTAATAATGTTTTGCAAAGATACGAAATATTTGAGAGTTGGCCGCCAAAGTGAAGGTTTTTTTTTCGTCCTGCGGGCCAATGGTCTATTTCTCTTTAGATTAAGGAGAACAGCACCCAGAGCCAGTGGGCCGCAATGCCGGCGCAAAGCCCCCCGATTGTGTGGGCTCCGATGGCTTTTCCGATGAGTTTGCGGTAGCCCAGGGCGTCGAGCATGGCGGTGTGGGTCGAGAGGTAGCCGCTCCAGCACATACCCATGGCGGTGAATACGGCGATGGCGTTGTCGTTGATGATGCCTTCGGCAATGAAGCGGGGCACGAGGCCCAGCGCGGCGCCCACCGCGCCGAGGGCGGTGATGGGGAAGGAGACCAGCGCGCCGCTCTCGAACCCGAACAGCCAGTAGAAGACAAAGTTGACCTTGTCGGCAAGCCAGGTGATGACCGGCACCCCCTCGTAGGCGGCCCCGGTGTAAAGGTGGGTGGCGGGGTCGGGTCCGAAGGTCAGCATCATGACGAGGGTGGAGATGCACAGCACGCCGGGGATGATGGCGAAGCCTATGCCCACGCCGTCCTTGCCCCCGTCCAAGAGCGAGTTCAGAAACCGCTGGAAGAGCGACCCCTCGCTCTTGAAGGTGATTTTCTGTTCGTCGCCGGCCGAGGCGGAAGCCACGGGCGCGTCCAGTTCGGGATAGGCCTTGAGGGTGAAGCGCTGCATGAGGCGGGTGGAGACGATGCTGCCGATCACGGCGCCGACTATCCCCACCAGTGCGCCCCGGCCGAAACCGAGCCCCGTCATGAAGGCCAGCACCATTATTCCCATGCCGAAGGCCGTGCCGAAGTTGGTGAGCGAGACGAGCTGGTATTTCTTGAAGTAGTGGGAGAAGTTGCGGTCCTGGGCGAGGGAGATGATGGCCGGGTTGTCGGAGAGGAAGGTGAGTATGGCCCCTAAGGCAGCGACCCCGGGCAGGTTGTACAGCGGCTTCATGAGCGGCCGGAGTATATTCTCGAGCAGGCGCACCACGCCGAACTCGACGAGCAGCTTGCCTATGGCCCCCATCAGCACGCAGATGGCCATGATGTAGAACACCGTCTCAAGGAGCAGGTGGTAGGCCGTCTGCATGAAGGTGTTGAGCATGTGGGGCAGGGTCATCTTGTATGCCATCAGCCCGAAAAAGCCCAAGAAGACAACCAGGAAGAGCACGGCCTCGACCGAGCGCTTGCTGGTGAACTTGAGCGGGTTCTTGAACACCTTCTCAAAGAGGCGCTCGGCCCACTTGGAATAGTCGGTGGTCTTCTCGTGGTGGAAAATGGAGTTCATGGTATCGGGTGTTTGTGTGTTTTCTGCTGTCTCTGTGCGGCATCGGCATCGGCGCCGGCGGGGCGGGGCCTACAGGCTCGACTTCTCCAAGCGTTCCTTTATCATGCGGTGGATGTTCATGTCCCACGTGATGCCCGCATTGGCCTGCAGGCCGTTCTCCACCACGGTGCCGGCGGGGGCTTCCGACCAGCTCGTGCGGCGGTTGGCCACAAAGGCGTGGAGGCGGAAGTCGGGGCAGACCCTCGGGCGGTATTCGGCCCCCACGCCGTAGGTGACGTAGGTGTGGCCGGCCTCTACCAGGCAGTCATAGAAACCGAGGTCTATGCTCCGGGCGCTGCCGAAGTCGGGCAGGGACTCGTCGGACCGGTTCTGCTCGTAGGCCCCTTTGACGAAGAAGTTGAGGCCGTTGTCGAGGTAGAGGTTGGCGCAGCTTACCACCGCGAAGTTCTTCCCCCAGTCTCTCCAGCCGTTGGCGTGGTGGATGAGGTCGAGGTACAGGTCCCACCGCTTATACTCAATCAGGTGTCCGAGGGCTATGTAGTTCATATAGTTGCGGTCGGGACGCTGGAAGAGGTTGACCGAGTGCAGCACCTTGAAGTGTCCGAACTGCCCGTTCCAGAAGAGGCTGTAGGCCATGAGGCCCGACTTCCACTCGTTGCCTATGCCGGTGCCGAGGGGCGCGCCGTAATAGACGTAGGGCGAGTTGGCCGCCTGCCCCAGCACCATCTGCGTGCCGTCGTCGCTCTTGAAGGCAGCCGCCACCGCGGGCTGGAAGCAGTAGAAGTTGTCCCAGTAGTGGGTGGAGAAGAGCACGTTGATGGGGGGCGCGTCGTACTCAACGCCGCCCACGGCCAGGGCGTCCTTCCCGAGGCGGATCATCCAGTTCTTGGAGGGCATATAGTTGATGTACAGAAAGTCGGTGTTGTCAAAGAGGTTCACGGTCCCGGGCTTGGCCACGATCCGCTGGCGGAAGAAGTAGCTGAATTTCTCGCCAATGGGCCCCCCGATGACCAAGTTGAAATAGCGGCCGTGGAAGCCGTAGGCCTGCTCGGGTTGTGTGGTGAGGGTGGAGGTGGTGTTGTAGAAGTCGAAGTCGGCGCGCGCCTCGAGCCGTATTTGGGTGAAGATGGGCTTGAAGTTGACCTGGGCCGAAACGGAGGCCGGAATAGCGAAAAGCACAGTAAGTGCAAGAATGCGTATCGTTTTATTTTTCAGCATGATATAGCAAGTGTTAGGCACAACAATCAGGGTGCAAAATTACGAAAGTTATTCGTCTTCGGAAAATAATTCTCCATTGTTCGCTAAAAAATCGGCTTATCGCCGACTATCATTGGCCTTTCAACGCCCCTCCGCCGCCCCTCCGCCCTGCCTTGTTTGCATTTGCGGGTATGTGCCGTCTGCGGACTTTTTTACCCTACACCCCCGGCATGGCTGTTGTGCCCTCGGTGCGTTTCGGCATGGAGGCCTTTTCCCAGTCGCCCTGCTCTCCAAGCCTTGCCTTCTTGTTTTTTGAAAGCATTTATTCCCGTCGGTGTCGCAACGCCGTCGTTTTCCATGGAGGGGCGGGGCGCCTTTCACCCGCTCTCCTTGAAACGGCTATTCGGCATTCAGTTCTCCCGATCCGGCTCCATGCCAATGCCGCCGACAGAAACTCTGCAAAGGCTGCAAGTTCATCTCTAACCCATCTCGCCGGAGTGTCGTCAACCCCAGGCTCATGACGATGAGGTCTGTATTGTGCCCTTTCCGCCCTCAATCCTGCACCCATGCGTCTTCTCCTTGCGGTCGTAGGTGATGCCCGCGAGGATGAGGTTGTCGGCGTAGTCCCGGAGTTTCTGCGGGTAATTTTTGCGGTGGATTTGGTCGATGGCGGTATCGGCTGCCGTGTTGTACTTCAGTTCGATGAGGATTGCGGGCTTGTCAACGTTCTTGCGGGGGATGAGCACCAGGTCGGCGTAGCCCTTGCCCGAGGCGTATTCGCGGTGGATGATGTACTCGTTCTTCGCATAGATATAGGCTATTGCCAGCACGCAGGCCAAGGAGTTCTCGTTGTTGTACTGCAGTATGCTGGCGTTCTCCGAATGTGCCACCTCTATAGCCTGGGCCACAGCCTCTTCGTCGCCGTTGATGGTGGCCTGGAGCAGCCTTTTCGATTCATTTATGGCTCTGACCAGACACTTCCAGCTGCTGTTCTTCACGGCATATTCCAAAGCCTCCGTCACCTCCTTGTTGGGCACGAAACACTCTTTGTTGTCATCGTCATACGACAGATAGCCCAAGTGGATGAGGATTGTCAGCACGTCGTCCTTCGACCGTACGTCGTTCAAGTCGTTGTTGAAACCGCCCGTCATCACATCGCACCTCTCCCCCGCCAGCATCCGTATCACGTCGTCCTTCAGCCCCTCGAAGTTCATCTGTATGTAGTTCGAGATGTTGTCGTAGGCGCTGGTCGATTGCCAGTAACTCTTGCACTTCCCGCGTTGCAAGGCATTCATCACCGAGTAAGGGTTGAACATGGAAGTCTCATCACCGATTCTGTAACCGTCGTACCACATCTTCAGTTCGTCCATACTGGCATTGTATTTCTTGGCAAGAGCCTCGACCTCTCTTTCCGTGAACCCGAAATAGGGGGCAAGCATGGCAGGGTCAACCATCGAGTACTCGCGGAAGTTGTTCAATGCCAACTGCGTGTTGTAGCGCTTGATGGGCAGGATGCCCGTCATATACACGCCCACGAACACCTGTCCC
>DCJB01000042.1 GCA_002317325.1 Bacteroidales bacterium UBA1711 | reverse complement strand
AGCATGGTGCTCAACTGTGTGGTCATCTATCCGCTGCTCTGCCTCGGCGGAGCGGTGGCGATGGACCTGCTGCTCACGCTGCTCCCCATCGGACCCTACAGCCAGTGGCTCTGGCAAACCGACCTGGCAGAAGCGATGCTGGAGACGATGAACGCCGACCCCCAAGGGCACATCTTTGCAAGCCATTTCTTCAGCGGCATGATGGTATTCTCCCTCTTGCTCTCCTACCTTGAGAATGCGTCCATCTTCATCTTCACCGGCACCATCTTCAAGAAGCACAAATTCATAAAGACGGTGTTGTGGCTGTGGCTTTTCAGCTTTGTTCTCGAAATCATCTTGACCCCCGTCTTCGGGATACTCACCTTCGGCGACCACCTCGAATGGCTCGACGACGTTGACCCCGACACTCTCGTAAAGAGCCTCTTCTATATTGGCAACGGCCTCAACGTGGCCACTGCCGCCCTCCTGTTCTGGTGGAGCGCCCGCCGGCTAAAAAGGATGACCTATTGACAACACAACCACATGAAAACCAAAAATTGCCACGACATCATGAAACCCTCCATTCCCATTTTGTGCGCCATCATTGGCTCGTTAGCATTTTCCTGCATCTCCTGCACCCAGTGCGGGAGCAACAGCCTCAACTACGACCATTCTGAACTATATACCCCAGGCGGCACCAGCATCACCGACCCGGTGGAAAGCCTTTCCATAGACTGGGTGAGCGGCAGCGTGGTGATAGAACAGACCGACGACTCCTGCATCTCCTTCTCCGAAACCGCCAACCGCCCGCTCTCCGACACCACCGCCCTGCACTGGCACCGAGACCACGACGGCGAACTCAATATCCAGTTCGCCCGCAGCGGCAAATTCGGCCACAAGCAGCTGGAGAACCTCAACAAGCAGCTCGTCGTCCGAGTGCCTCGCACAATGGCTCTCGACGAAATCAACATCTCTTCCGTCTCTGCCGACGTGCGGCTGAACAACATCCGCCCCGATGACCTCGACCTCGACATGGTCTCCGGCTCCGTTCTCGCCGTTTTTGACAATCTGCCCAAAGAAATAAACATCGAATGCGTATCGTCCGACGTGACGCTGCTTATTCCCCCTTCGGCCGGCTTCACGCTCAGCCAACATGGGGTGAGCTGCGAGTTTGAGACCGACATCCCCACCGTCAAGCACGACAAGAAGTCGATTGCCGGCGACGGCGCCTGCGACATCGACATGGAGTGCGTCTCCGGCAAATTGACAATCAGAAAGAAATAGCCATGGACTTCAAGAAGCAGAAACCCATATACCTACAGATTGCCGACACGCTGTGCGAGCATATCGTGGCCGGCGAGTGGGAGGCCGACCAGCGCATCCCCTCGGTGCGCGACGTGGCCTCCGAATTGGGGGTCAACCCCAACACCGTCATGCGCACCTTCGAGTACCTGCAGAGCCGCGAGATAATCTACAACCGCCGAGGCGTGGGCTTCTTTGTGGCCGCAGAGGCCAAGCCCACCATCGTGGCGCTCCACAAAGAGGAGTTCGTCAACGATGAGCTGCCCGCCATCCTACAGAAGATGAGGATTCTCGGACTCACCCTTGACGACCTCAGACCCTACGCGACCTGACCGTCGCGTTCACTACAGACACTATAAAGGATTGGGCCGCCGCAAGGCGGCCTTTTTTGTCTCAGGCTGACGCATCTGTGCATAGAGTTGAACCCGGTTTGGAGTCGGGGAGTACGATGAGGCGAATGGACGTTGGAGAAGCTTGAGCCTCTTTGTTGCACGGATGGTGGTGGCTGAGACAAAAAGAAACCGTCTGCGGCGGGAGCGGCAGACGGTTGGGATTGCAATAGGTGGCTGCGGTCACTCTTGTCAGAGGGGAGAGGCGGGGGTGTAGGTGCCGGCGAAGGCATCGTCATCGCTGTCGCCCGCCAAAGGGTCGTGGGGCTTTTGGACGCTGTCTTTCTTGGCGTACTCCAGTCCGCGGGGCGGGCGCTTGCAGTTGCTCATGCTGCCCTTGATGTAGGCCAGTTCCTCTTCGGTGAGTTCTTTGTCGCCTGGGATGAAGTGCTGTCGCCAGAAGGGGAAGTACTCGGCCATTTCGCCCGAATAGTAGAAGTCGAAGCCGATGGCGCCGAAGGTATAGACCTTGCCTTGCACATTGATGTGGCTGCCACCAGGGACGGGGTTGGGTTTGGGCACCGACTGGGCGAAGCCCACGTTGAAGAGAGTGAACAGCACGTCGGGGCGGTTGCTGATGTCGTAGCCGGCGCGCTTCCACTGGAGCATGGTCTGGTGCAGGATGCAGGCGGTGTAGAGGTAGGAGTAGAGGTGGTTGCGGTAGTCAACCAGCCGGTTGTATCGCTGCTCTTCCTGAGCCGCACCTTCAACGCCGTAGTCCAGCAGGTGCTCGTAGCGGCTGCCCATGTAGTATTCGGACTTGGGGTCTTTGAGATGCTCTTCGATGGCCTTGGCGGTGGAAATCTTGATGCCGTTGACGCCGTAGGAGAACTGCGACTGGACACTCAGCACCTTGACGGGGCCGAGGTACTTCTTGAACATTTCGCGCTTGCTGTTGAAGAGGCGGATTTGCTCGCCGATGAGGCAGCCGACGATGAGTCGCGGTTCGACCCCGCAGAGGTTGCCGGCTTCGATGATGAGGTCTCGGTCGTGGATGATGGCGTCTTTGAGCGCGCTCCACTCCACCCCCTGCATCCAGGGGATGACGTTGGGCTGGTTCTGCTGGGGCACGTCGCGGAGGATGCGGTTCACCTTGTCGAGGGCGGCCTGGTAGTCGGGGTTGTCTTCGATGTACATACTGCAGGCGGCCATCATGCGGTTGACCAGCATGGGGTCGTGGCTGAACTGAGCGGCTGAGGTGATGAGCTGGGCGTTGGCGGGGTAGAATTTGGAGAACACGGCCAGTCGGACGTACTGGTCCATCCACAGCTGCTGCACCTGCTGTTCGGTGAGGACGGAGTCCTTGAGCGACTCCATTTCCTCGACGGAGAGCATGTAGCGGTAGTTGCGGTCTTGGGCTCCGCGGTCTTTGGTGAAGCCCAAGCGGTAGAAGGCCCACGCGCCGATGATGGCGAAACCGGCACACGCAAAGGCGACAAGAATGATGTCAAACACTTTGCGACTGGGAGTGCGCTGCTTCCAGTCGGCAATAATAGAAGCCATTATATTGGGTTTTGAAAGGCCGGCGGACCCGTGGGTCCGCCGGCGGTAGTAGTATTAAGCAATCGGTAACACTGCGGGGGCGAAGCAGGAGACTTGGGCTGCGGCCTCAGAAGCCTCCAGCGGCTCGAAGATGAAGATGAACATGATGATGTAGGTGAGGAAGCCGGCGAGATAGCCCAATAGAGCCAGCCAGGAGATGTTCTTGAGGTACCAGATGAAGTCGATTTTCTCCATGCCCATCACAGCCACACCGGCGGCACTGCCGATGATGAGGAGGCTTCCGCCAGTGCCGGCGCAGTAGGCGAGGCACTCCCAGAAGGCGTGGTCGGAGACGAACTGGACGGCATCGCCGGTGAGGGGATACATGTGCATGGTGGCGGCCACCAGCGGCACGTTGTCGATGACCGACGAGAGAATGCCGATGATGAGGTCGATGAGGAAGAAGCCTTCGATGCCGGCCGTGGTCTTGCCGAGGAAGGCATCGCTGAGGCCGTTGGAGAGCATGGCCAGGATGCCGGCGGCGTTCAGCGCGCTGACGGCCATCAGAATGCCGAGGAAGAACAGGACGCTGGGAGTATCGACGTGTTCGAGGGTGCTCATGACGGTGGGCATGGGTTTGCCCTCGCCGCCTTTGGCCAGATGATGTCTGCGGCTGCCGATTTCGGTGACGACCCACAGCACGGAGAGGCTGAAGAGCATTCCCAAGTAGGGCGGCAGGTGGGTGATGGTCTTGAAGATGGGGACGAAGATGAGGCCGCTGATGCCGATGATGAGGATGCGGACGCGCCACTTGTGGGGGATGTTGTCCTCGGAGCTTTCGGAGGTCTCGGGACGCTCAATTTCGCCCTTCATGACGGGCATACAGGAGAGTATGAGCACCGGCACCACGAGGCTGACCAACGAGGCGACGATGGTTTTGACCATGATGTTGATGGTGGTCACCTGTCCGCCAATCCACAGCATGATGGTGGTGACGTCTCCGATGGGGCTCCAGGCACCGCCGGCGTTGGCGGCGAGGATGACCATGCCGGCAAAAAGCCAGCGTTCTTTTTGGTCGGCAACGAGTTTGCGGAGCAGCGCGCACATGACGATGGCGGTGGTCATGTTGTCGAGCAGGGCCGAGAGGAAGAAGGTGAGGATGCTGAGAATCCACAGGAGCTTCTTACGGTTGGTGGTCTTGATTCGGTCGGTGATGACGCTGAAGCCTTGGTAGTTGTCCACAAGGCAAACGATGGTCATGGCGCCCAACAGGAAGAAGACGGTTTCGGCGGTCTCGCCCAAGTTCTCAATCAAGAGGGTCTTGAGGTGAGTGTGCCATGTCTCGGCATCGGAGATACCAAGGTCGGTGCCGAAGGTGTTCATGGATAGGGCGTACATCACCCAAACCAGCACGCCCAACAGCAGAGCGGAGGCGGTCTTGTTCACTTTCAGTGGGTGTTCCAGCGCTATGCACGCATAGCCCACGATAAAGGTAACGATAATTGCTGCAATCATTTTTTTTATAGAGTTAAGAATTAATAATTTAGAATTAGGAATTGGGGCGGGAGCCGTCGGTGAACAATTATCTATTACTACTTAACACTTGTTTGTGACTACTATTCAATGACGGCTATTCTATGGTTACTGATTGGTAATCCCCAAGTGTTATCTTCTTTGTTTCTGCATTTGTTCGGCCTGTTTCTGCATTTCTTCAAGACGCTTTTGGAACTTGCTCTTTTTGGCGGGCTGGTTCTTGTGCTTGAGGTCGTAGGCAGCCATGCGGGCACGCACCTTCTTCTCGTTGGTGAACTTGCGGATAAGCACCATCTGCAGCATGGTGAGGCTGAGTGAGAAGAAGTAGTAGAGGTTCATTCCGGCCGACATACTGTTGAACATGAAGAGCATCATGAAGGGCATGAAGTACATCATGAACTTCATGCCGGGCATGGGCATGGACATATTCTGCCCCTTCATGGTGTACCATGTGTAGAAGAACTGCATTCCGAACATCAAGAGGCAGAAGAGGGAGATATGGTCGCCGTAGAGCGGTATGTTGAAGCCGAGGTTGAGTATGCTGTCGTAGGTGGAGAGGTCGGGACACCAGAGGAAGGACTTTTGGCGCAGCTCGAAGGCCACGGGGTAGAACATGATCATGGCCGTGAGGATGGGCATTTGGATGAGAACGGGGAGGCAGCCGGCGAGGGGGCTGTAGCCCGCTTTCTTTTGCAGCCGGCTCATCTCCTGCTGCTTCTGCATGGCCTGGTCGGTGTTGGGGTACTTCTTGTTGAGCAGGTCCATTTCGGGCTTGAGGATGCGCATGATGGCGGAGCCTTGGTACGACTTGAAGGTGAGCGGGAACAGTACCAAGCGGAGGAGGAAGGTGAAGACGATGATGATGATGCCGTAGTTCCAGCCGAACTGTTCGAGGAAGTTGAAGACCGGGATGATGACCCAGCGGCTGATGGACTTGGAAAACACCCACCAGCCCAAGGGGAGCATCTTCTCGAAGCCGCGGTGCATATCGCGGAGGTCGCGATACTTGGTGGGGCCGAAGTAGAGGCCCATGCCGAGAGAGCAGTCTTTCTGGTGGTTGTAGGGAATGCCGATGACGCTGCTCATGTCGCAGAGATAGTTGGAGTCCTTGTTCTCCTTGGAGGTGGTCTGCGAGAGGTCGGCATTTTTAAAGGTGCTGTCGGCCATCAGTATGGCGCAGAAGAACTGCTGTTTGAAAGCCACCCACTCGACGCTGGTCTTGACGGATTTGTCGTTGTCGCGTCCACGACCGAGGTCTTCCACGTCGTCGTTGGCACGGTAGTAGATGCTGGAGTAGAACTTTTCGGCATCCTTGCGGGAGTTGCGGCTGCCCTTGGTGCTTTGGTCCACTTTCTCCTGGCGATTCATCTTGTTGTGCCACTCAAAGTCCATGTAGCTGGTGGGGCTTACTACCTTGGAGAGACCGTGGAAGTTGATGTCGAAGTCAACATTGTAGTTGTCGCCGGCAAAAAGGTACTTGAACTCGACGTACTTGTCTGCGTTCATACCCGTGCTGTCGCCGACGAAGGCTCTGAAACGCAGATCGACAGCCTCGTTGCCCGAGATTTCGAACACCGAGTCGCCGGTGACAGGAACCAGTTGTTCGCCCGAGACGCGGAAGGCCTTGAATACCAAGTCGCGGGTGTTGATTACTCGGTTGTCTTCGGTGGAGAAGATGAGATTCATGTTGTCGTCGGCGGGGGTGATGAGCTGCAGCGGCAGGCTGTTGAAAGTGGTGAAGCTTGAGAGTACCACCTCGTTGACTTGTGCGCCCATGTTGCTGAGGCCGACAGTCATGAGTTCGTTCTTGACACTGATGAGGAGGGTGTCGCCGAAGGCGGAAGCATTGAACACGCCCATGTCGCCGCGACGGTTCATCTGGAGCTGGCGCTGGGCGGAACTGTCGCCCGCCTTGGCGAGGCTGTCCAAAGTGGCATGCACTTTGGCGAGGCTATCGGCCGCAGCCACGCTGTCCATATAGGCTGCCCGGATGGAGTCGTTCTGCCGCTGGCGCTCGGCGATTTCTTCCTTGCTGGGAGCCACCCACGCCATATAGCCGACGAATATTCCAAAAATTAGGACAAGTCCGATAATTGATTGTTTGTTCATATCTCTCTGTAAAACATTTATTTCATTAACCAGTCCGCACGATGAGCGAATTTGCAAAGGTACACTTTATTTCTCATTTACTAAAGAACTGTAATGAAAAATGAATCAAAGGGGGCGGAAAGCGCCTCGGGGACGCTGGCAGGGGCTCTTGCACGGGCTGTGCTGCCTTTTGGGGCGGCGAGAAGGGACGCTCTGACTTTTTTCTTCCCGAGAATGACTTGATTAAAAATAAATGCGTATCTTTGTAGTCCAAAAAACATCTGCTATGAACAAGAAAATGCGTAGTTTGTATCTCATTTTTATGGCGGTTACGCCTTTTTTCCTCATTGGCTGCAAGGGGTCTAATGGCGACCAAGAGCCCGTGCGTGACACCGTGATTATCTACACTGAGCAGACTCCTGCCTCGGAAACCGAAATGCAGGTTCCCGACCAGCCGGCGCCTGTGGCCAAGCCTGTGGTTCGCAAAACGGTCGAGCCTGCCAAAGAGGAGGTGATGTATATCTCGGGTCATGGCGCCAACGGGCGCGTATGGGGCCACATCACCATGAAAGGCAGCAAGGGCTACGGCTCAGTCACAGACGAGCACGAGAACGCCCTCTCTGTAACCTGCACCCGTCAGGGCGAAGAACTGATCTGCTACGACCAGAACAGCCGCCAGTACATCTTCAGGCTCTGACGCTGCCGCTTTTTTTTCACTCGCTTAATGCAATATCTTCCAATAATGAAAACCATTCAAGAACTTCAAAAAATCGCCACGCAGGTACGCCGCGACATCCTGCGAATGACTACAGCCGCCAAGTCGGGTCACCCGGGCGGCTCACTCGGTACCGCTGACTGGATGACTGCCATGCAGTTCAACATCATGAAACATGACCCCGCCACCTTCACCATGGATGGCAAGGGGCAGGATATGCTGTTTGTGTCGCAGGGGCACATCACCCCGGTCATATACAGCACCATGGCCCGGCGCGGCTTCTTCCCCGTGGATGAGCTCCGCACCTTCCGCCTCTTCGGCACCCGTCTGCAGGGGCATCCCTCCACCGAGCACGGCCTGCCGGGCATACGCATGGCCAGCGGCTCGCTCGGACAGGGCCTCAGCGTCGGTATAGGCGCCGCCGTGGGCAAGAAGATGACCGGCGACGACTCGTTGGTCTATACGCTGCACGGCGATGGCGAACTCCAAGAGGGACAGATTTGGGAGGCCGTCATGTTTGCCGGCGCCAAGCACGTGGACAACCTCATTTCCACCATAGACTACAACCACCAGCAGATAGACGGCACCACCGCCGAGGTGATGGACCTGGGCGACCTGAAGGCCAAGTTGGAGTCGTTTGCATGGACGGTGGTAGTCATCGCCAACGGCAACGATATGCAGCAGGTGATAGACGGAATGGCCAAGGCCAAGTCCCTTGCCGGCAAGGGCAGCCCCGTGGCCGTTATCCTCACCACCGAAATGGGCTACGGAGTTGATTTTATGCAGGGCACCAACAAGTACCACGGTGCTGTGCTTTCCGCTGACGACCTGCCCAAGGCATTGGCCCAGCTTGAAGAAACGCTCGGAGATTTCTGACCTTGAAGAGGATTTTGCTCATAGTGTTGCTCTGCCTTTGGGGCGGAGGAGCCTTTGCGGCATCCGATGCCCCCACAGCCGAGAAGACGCGGGTGCTTGTCATCCTCGACTGTTCGCACAGTATGTGGGAGAAGTGGCAGAGCGATGCGAAGATAAAGGTGGCGCAGAAGGTGTTGCTCCGCTTCCTCGACAGCATATCGGCCCAGCCCGATATGGAGGTGGCGCTGCGCGTCTTCGGCCATCTGAACCGCGACTCCTACGGCACCCGCCTCGAGGTGCCTTTTGGACCGGGCAACAGCTACAGGCTACAGAGCAAAATCAAAACACTCGTCCCCAACGGGGGTTGTACCGCTGCCTCGGCGCTGACCAGTTCGCTCAACGACTTCCCCGCCGACGATGAGGCGCGCAACATCATACTCATCATCACCGACGGCATGGACGACTGCGACGGCGACATCTGCGACGTGGCCCGACAAGTCCAGCTTTCAGGCATTGTGGTCAAGACCTTCATCATAGGTATCGGCAACCCCAGCGACTTTCAGCACCGGCTTGACTGTGCCGGCCGTTTCTCGTTCCTTTCCAACGAGGAACTGTTCGATGAGACGCTCTACGAGGTGTTCTACCTCTCCGACCAGAAGGCGAGACTCACCTTTTCGCTCATTGACGCGGAGGGCAACCCCTACGAGACAGAAGTACCGCTGGCTTTTTACGACCATCAGACCCATGTGGTCAAGTATGCCACCATCTATCACTACGGTGTGGAAGACCCTGTGGACACGCTCACCATCGACCCTTTAGTGTCGTATGACATCACCCTTTTCACCAAGCCGCCCATCGAGATAGAGAACCGCCATTTCACAGCCGGGCGGCACAACCATATAGAGATCCCTGCTCCGCAGGGCTCTCTGCGGCTGAAGACCGACGGCCGCCGCACTCAGTTCGCAGTGCCGGACTATTCGGTGCTGGTGCGCCGAGTCGGCAGCTCGGAAGTGCTGGCCGTCCAGCCGTTGGGCGGCAGGATGGACTATCTTTCCGGCAAATATGATTTGGAGGTGCTGACGCTCCCGCCGCTGCATATCGAAGGAGTCGAGGTGCGGCAGGGGTCCGATTCCGAACTCCAAATCCCTACGCCGGGGCAGCTCACACTGGTCAAGCCCAAGGCTGTAACGACCGGCAGCATCTTCGCCTTCCACGAGGGGGTGCTGCGGTGGGTGTGCGACCTCAATCCCAACACTGTCAGCGAGCGGATTGTGCTGCTCCCAGGCGAATATCAGGTGATACTCAAGCCCCTTGGCGCGGTTGACTATGCCTCGGCCCGTGCTTCTCGCTTTGTCATCGAGTCCGCCAAGCCGACAGTGCTCAACCTCGAAAAATAACAATCTTCAAACTGTAAAACGAAATAACAAACGATATGAAACAATACGAGAACAAGAAGAGCATGGAGCTTCGTGCCGGTTTCGGCATGGGCCTTGTGGAGGCCGGACAGCAGAACCCCGATGTGGTGGCTCTCAGTGCCGACGTCTGCGGCTCAGTCAAGATTAACGATTTCGCCAAGGCTTTTCCCGACCGCTTTGTCCAGTGCGGCATTGCCGAGGCCAATATGGTGGGCATAGCCGCGGGCCTTTCGCTCTGCGGGAAAGTCCCTTTCCTCGGCGGTTTTGCCGAGTTTGTGACGGGACGTGTCTATGACCAGATTCGTCAGGTGGTCTGCTATTCCAACAAGAACGTGAAGATTTGCGGCTCGCACGCCGGTATCTCTCTCGGCGAGGATGGAGCCACCCACCAGACCATGGAAGACATCGCCCTCATGAAGGTGCTGCCCAACATGACGGTGCTGGTGCCGTGCGACTACAATCAGGCCAAGGCCGCCACGCTGGCGGCTGCCAAGTATGTGGGTCCGGTCTATCTCCGCCTCGGCCGTTCCAAGATGCCCAACTTCACCGAAGAGGGCGCTCCCTTCGAGATAGGCAAGGCCCAGTTGCTGAACGAGGGCTCCGACGTCTCCATCTTCGCTTGCGGGCATCTCGTTTGGGAGGCTCTTGAAGCCGCGAAGGCCCTTGAAGCCGAAGGCATTCATGCCGAGGTTATCAATATCCATACCATCAAGCCGTTTGATGCCGATGCGGTGGTGGCTTCGGCTCGCAAGACGGGCGCCGTCGTCACCTGCGAGGAACACCTCTTCAATGGCGGTCTCGGCGACAGCGTGGCTCAGGCTTTAGCCCTCTGCTGCCCCACACCCATGGAGTATGTGGCCGTGGATGACCGTTTCGGCGAGAGCGGCACCCCCGATGAGATGCTGACCAACTACGGTCTCCGTGCCTCCAATATTGTTGAGAAGGTCCATGCCGTGCTCAAACGCAAATAGTATGCTTGGCACGATAGCGGTCTTCTGTGGCTCTCATTTGGGCCGCAATCCCCGTTTCCAGTCAGCCGCCCAAGAACTTGGACGGCTGATTGCCTCTCAGGGACGCACGCTTCTCTACGGGGGGAGCAACTGCGGCTACATGGGGGTTGTCTCTTCGGCGGCACTCGATGCCGGCGGCCGTGTGGTGGGAATCATCCCGACGCTTTTCTCCGACGAAATCATCAACTCCCAGCCCCGTGCCGAGACGGTTCTTGTCTCCTCGATGCAGGAACGCAAGGTGCGCATGATAGAGCAGAGCGATGCCTTTATCGCCCTTCCGGGCGGCATAGGGACAATTGACGAGGTGTCGGAGGTGCTGATGTCAAACCAGCTCGGACTCGCCGACAAGCCCATGGGCCTGCTCAACGTAGAGGGCTACTACGACGCTTTCCTCCAGCAGGTGCGGCTGATGATTGAGGAGGGCTTCATGTCCCCGGCAAGCGAGTCGCTGCTCATTGTGGAGTCGTCGCCGGCCGTGCTGCTCAGTCGGATAGACTCCGCGCAGCCGTCCTCGAATAGCGCATTCGCTCTGCACCGCCGCTCCTCTGCGACAGACTGACCATGACAAAAGACTATCTGCTCACCAAGTCTAAGTACATTAGAGGCCTCCAGTGCGAGAAGGCGCTCTATCTTGAGGTGCACAACCCCAAGCTGGCACACTTTTCGCCCGAGACGCTGCAGAAGTTCCGCGACGGCCGGACTTTCGAGAAGCGGTGCAAAGACACCTTTCCCGACGGCGTGGATATAAGCCGGCAATTGGGCTATCAGATGAGCCGGTATCCGCTGCTCACCGCTCAGCTGCTGCGACAGGAAGGCGAGGTGACGCTTTTTGAGGCGGGATTCCTCTACGACGATGTGCTGGTGCTTGCCGACGTGGTGCGCAAACACGCCGACGGGCGGGTGGAAATATTTGAAATCAAGAACAGCCTCTCGGTTACGGACACGTTTCGCAACGATGTGGCCATTCAGCATTATGTGGTTTCGCATTCACTGCCCGCAATCCTTCCGGCCGACATCTTTCAGGCGGGTCTTGAGTTGAGCCACTTCTACCTGCTGCTTCGGGGCGAGGGGGATGGGCTGCGGCAGGAAGACCTGCTCGAGTACGCCCTCGGGCAGTCGGCTGAGGTAGGGGAGAGGGTGGCTCGCTTCAAGGAGGTGGCGGCGGCCTCCGAACCGGACATACTTATGTCCGACCACTGCGACCGCCCCTACGAATGCCCTTTCAAGCACTATTGCCGCCGCCAGGCCGCCGCCCGCCAAGCGTTTCCCGCCGACCCTTGGCGGTAGCCATATCCGAAAAGGCGGAATCCCCCCGTCTGAGGGCGGATGAGGGATTGATAGGGGGCGGCCAAAGCGGAAAAAGTGAAGCGCGGGGGGCAATAAAGAACGGCAGCTCTCGTTATTGTGGTCGTGAAGAAATTCGGACTGCTGCTTCTGTCGTGCCTGTTCGCCTCTGTCGCCTTCGGCGGAGGGAGTGGGGGACATCACTTTTCCGAGACAGTCCCATTCGCCTATTCGGATGGCTGCTGCGGTTTCGGGCTCGACGATGATGAGTGCTTCGACTGTTTGGTGCAGCCGCTCCAGCACTACCTGGTGGCGGCGGGTTGCCCCGTCGAACTGCCGGTTTCTTCGCATTCTGTGGAGGAGGCTGTTGCCCGGGTGGCCATCACGCCCTACGCCCCTCCAAGTGGATTGCCCCTTAGGGCGCCTCCGGCTATAGTCTGAACCAATTATTTGCCAGCAGACCTCAGGACACCCACCTCACAGGTGGCTGTCGTGTGGATTCTTTGGCACGTTCACAAATAGTCGAATCCAATCCAACCAATAGATGAAGAAATCAATTGCATTGATTGCCTCAATGCTGTTTGTGTGCAGCATGATGGCTCAGCATATCACCCTCAGTGGGAGGGTGTCCGACGGACAAACCACAGAGTCCATTCCCTTTGCCAACGTGGTGCTCTATTCGCCAGTTGACACCTCTTTTGTGCGGGGTACCACCGCAGATGTTGAAGGTCAGTTTAGCCTGAACGGCATTGTGGCCGGCCGCTATTTGGTACGTATCAGTTCCGTGGGATACCAGCAGTGGGAACGTGTTATGGAGATTGCTAAAAGCATAGATGTCAATCAAATATTCCTTATGCCCGGTGCCTTGCTTACCGAGGTGAAGGTCACCGCTGCGCGACCGATATTCACCATGGATGGCGAGAAGAACATCTATCAGGCCAGCGACGACCCAAGCATACAGAGCGGGACAGCCATTGACGCGCTTCAGAACGCGCCTGGCATTGAGATAGATGCCGAAGGCAACATTCGACTGCGCGGTACCGAGGAAGTGAGCATCTGGATTAATGGTCGCCAGAGCCGCATGAATACCGAATCGCTCAAGCAATATCTGAAAACACTTCCCGCCAACAGCCTCAAGCGCATCGAGGTAATCACCAACCCGTCTGCCCGCTATGGGGGAGGGCGGCCTGTGGTGAATATCGTCACACAGGGCAAGTCTTCCGAGAGTCAGTTTGTGAGCCTCGGTCTCAATGGAAGCGCCAAGCCGGAGTGTTCGCCCTGGGTTTCCTATATTTACAACGACGAGAAGTGGGAAGTGAACCTCTTTGCAAATGCGGCATACGCCCAGGAGAACTCGACTCTTGGCCGAACCGAGTCGTTGCTTGCTCCCACGGGCGACACTTCTCGCAAGGAACAGTCTTATTGCACTCGCAAGGCGCAGGACCTCAATACGCTCTTTTCTGCGGACATCGCCTTCAGGCCGGACAGCCTCAACACCATCTGGCTTTGGGGTGCGGCATACCCCGCTTGGTCGGGTTGGGCGGCCCGGGATACTACTACCCGCCAAGAATTGCTCTATCAGGTCGGCGACCACTCTTTCTGCCAGCAGTCGGCAAAGCAGTTTCGGGATAGCCCCTCCTTGGGGTTCTTGGACGGCGTTTGGTATGAACACAAGTTTGACGACAGCACCGGGCATCTCTTCTCTGTCGGCTATTATGGCAGTATTGACCAACGCGATAGCCTCGTAAGCGGCTTGCGTCAGTATCGGAATGGCGCACTGCGCCCCATCAACTTCAAGGAACGCAATCAACAGATGGAGGTCTTTCGTGGCGTGGAAGCCTGCTATATCAGGCCGTTTGGTCGGCGGAATGCCGACAACGGACTCTTCGCCAACGAACTCGAGGCGGGATTTGACGGCGGCTATCAGCGTATCCGCAAGAACATCGCTGCCGACACTTTCGGCTGCGAGGGCTATCAGCCTTGCCAGTGGCTCAGCAGTCAGAGCCTCAGCAGGTGTATGGAAGCCAACCTTTTTGCCAGCCTACTCCATCGTTGGGGTTCTCTGACTGCGAAGGGAGGCCTTCGTGGCAGTCTCTTGTCGGGCAGCCACCATTATCCCGATGCCGTTCAACACGACTTCAACCATTCTTCGGCAGCATTCATCCCGTCGCTGCACCTTAGCTATACCACCGCCCGTCGGCACAGCTTCACCGTCGGATACACCCGCAGGGTGTCCATGCCTAAGACTTCGGACTTGTCAACCCGCAAGTTCTACACCCTCGACGGCTACTCTACTGGCAATCCGCTGCTTCAAACAGGCTATACCCACAGCCTCGAACTCAAATGGGAGAAGTATGCCGACGGGTTGGGTTCTGTAGGCATAAACGGTTTCTACCACGCCCGAACCAACCACAAGGAACAGCTCGCCAGCGTGGTGCTGGACAGGGAGGTGTTGGGCACCGTCATTACCTTCACCCAGCCTGTCAATATCGGTAGTTCTTGGAACGGAGGCTTCGACATTCATGCTATCTATCGCCCAAACGCTATGCTCAACATAAGGCTGAACGGCAGCCTCTTTTATGACTATATAGACCTCCGTCTGACCGAATCGCAAGAATCCTACAGCAATGGGATGTGGTGCTTCTCGCTGCGGATCAATGCCTGGGTGAAACTGTGGAACAAGTTGCAGCTCTTCTGTAATGCCTACTATAGCAGTCCGACTCAAAGCCTCTACATCACCACACTCTCGCGCAAAGGCATTGACCTTGGAGCCAATGCCGACCTACTCGGCAAACGACTAAGCATAAACGCGGGGGTGAATGACCTCTTCGACTGGAATAGCTGGAATACAACGTCCGCCAATCCATATTTGGTCGCAGACAGACAACTCAAGCTTACGAGTCGTTATGTGAGTTTCGGTCTCATCTTCAGATTCGGAAAGCTCAGTCTTGAAAAAGAAACCCGAAAATCGAGGCGTATGAAGGAAGTGTCGGAGGAGGCCCTCAATTAGGAATGGGAGATTGTCGGTTCCCATTGTACCTTCTCTCGATGTGTGGTGACATCAGACCACAAGGGGGCGCAAAAAAGAGAGGCAGAAACCGTTTGGAATCTGCCTCTCTTTCTTGTTGTCAGCCTTCGGGCTATTTCTCGGCATCTTTTACGATGGCGAGTTTGCCTCTGTAATACCCGCATTCGGGGCAAACGTGGTGGTACATAACCGGAGCGCCGCAGTTGCTGCAAGTGGTGATTTGCGCTTTCTCCAGGCTGTCATGCGTTCTTCTCTTGGCCGTTCTGGTCTGCGAGAATCTGTGTTTTGGATGTGGCATAATTTATTATTTTTTATTTGTTTATTTTTCCAACAGGTCTTTGAGTGCTGCCCACCGGGGGTCGCTTTCCCCCTCTCCAAGCGTGCGGCAGCCGCTCTCGTCGCCGCTCGCTTCTCCGTCTTCTCCGTCATGCCCTTCGCTGATGTACTTCAGCATTTCGGGGTCGCACCCGCCTTCCTTATGAACCTTTTGCATGGGCAGCCGCACGGCAATATACTCATACAGCCACTGGGCCAGGTCTATCTGGTAGGCGTTCTCCGGCAAAATCAGCACATCTTCGTTGTCACTGGTTTCGGTGTCGCTAAACTTCACGCACAGCACTTCGTTCCCCTCCACCGGAACCGTCATTGCCCCGAGGCAGCGGTCGCAGGTTGTCTTCACCGTGCCGTGGAAGGCAAAATTGAAGAGCAATTCCCGCTCCCGACGCTCCAACACCACCTCAAAATTGACACTTCCCTCCCTCAATTCTTCGTTTTCAAACCCTTTGAAGAAGCTGTCGCCAATAGGGTACTGATAAGTGTATCTCCCTGGCTTTAAGCCGCTAAATTGGATTATTGTGTCAATTTCTGAGTTCATTTCGCACTCTTATTGAGTTTGCAAAATTACAACTTTTTTCTGATATATCAAATTTTGATTGATGGTTCCATAAAAAAAGAGGTGTAAAGGACAAAAGTGAAACTGTCCAAGACAATGCCCTCATCGGCTTTTGGGGCTACAATGCGGGCAGTTTTCGTCCATTACGCCGATTGTCGCATGAGAGTCACAATACGGGGCTGACGAAGTCCGTCATCAAGGGGGGGGGATTAAGAATTAAGAATTTAGAATTTAGAATTTAGAGTTGTTGCTTTCGGTGTGGGGGGGGAATGAATCTGGAATTAAGAATTTAGAGTGTAGAGTTATTGCTTCGGCTGGGGGGGGATTAAGAATTAAGAATTAAGAATTTAGAATTTAGAGTTGTTGCTTTCGGTGTTTTTGGGACGGGTGGTGGTGGTGGTGGTGGTGGTGGTGGTGCGGGGCTAACCGATGAGGTATTGGT
>DCJB01000100.1 GCA_002317325.1 Bacteroidales bacterium UBA1711 | reverse complement strand
CTGCAAAGATACGAACATTTTTCGACCCGTCAAGCATTTTCGGTACATTTTTCTTGGGCGGACGCGCAAAACCATTCGGAAAGGCAGCACGCCGCGCGACATGAGAAGGGGTGTCCACAGGCGGCGGGCGTGCCGTCGCCTGTGGGCCAAGCCCCACGAAACGGCAGGGAAGAGGGGCAACGCATTCCACGACCAGCCGAAGACCCGGCCGGCATGGCAACCACCCGCTTCTCACCAATCGCCTTTGGCGCGTTTGCCCCGAAAGAGGAAAACAGTTTTTTTGCGATTCAAAAAAAAGTTGTATCTTTGCACGTTCAAACTCTTTGCACAAAAAGGCAAAGAGAACGTGCAAAGTTGTTATGGTTGACATTATAATCCGTTTTTAATGAAAAAGATACTCCTCACCTTCGCTCTGGTTGGCTTCGTGTTTGCCGCCAACGCCCAGTTGTTCATTAGCGCCAATGGAGGCGGAAGCGTCACCTCCGGCACCCTCTCGCAGACCACGAGAATTTCTATTCAGAAAGATACCTCCTACACGCTGAAGAACGACCTCCCGAAGCAGACATCGTGGACCGCCGGCCTGAAGGTGGGCTACCGCTACAAACGGTTCCAGTTGGGCGTTTCAGGCAGCTACAGCTCCACCAACGAGTCCAACTTGCCCATCGACTCCACTCTCGTCCCAAACTACTCGGCCCTCTCCAAATTCGGCACGGTAGCCATCAAGGGCAACATGAATCGCACCACCACCTCCTTCACCATCGCCCCCTACTTCCGGGCCGAAGTCATACAGGCCGGCGACATAGCCCTCTTCCTCGAACTCTCGGGTTTCTACACCAAGGTGAACGACCCCTCGGTCACGTCCCACCTCGACGTGTCGCTCAACCAGGCCGCCCTGCGCACGGCCGACACCTCGTTCACCCAGCTCAAGCACTCCACCAGCCTCGGCGCAAGGCTCACCCCAGGCCTCAGCTGGCAGATTAGCAAGCACTGCGGCGTGGACCTCTACTTCGACTTCCTCTCCTTCACCTACTCGTCCATCAAGACCATGGCCCGCACCTACTACTTCCAGCCACTCTACACCAGCTCCGAGTTCACCGGCTACCGCACGCAGGACGTGCACGACGAGGAAACCACCGAGACCATCATTGGCGGCGGTCTCACAGGCACCCCGCTGCTGACCAAGCTCAACGAGCACAACTGGGTGCGCGTCGGATTCAACTTCACCTTCTAAGCCCGCCCAAACCATGAAGAAATTCCTCACCATTCTCTCAGCCGTAGTCGCGCTGGCCGGCTCCGCCCGCTCACAGTTCGTGGTGAGCGCCCACCTCGGCGGCTCCTACACCAAGGCTGGCGGCAGTTGGGCACTGGAACACCACACTTTCGACTCCCTCAACACCGTCTTCGACACCACCGCCGCCTACAGCAACCCCATACCCATCAACCTCACCGGCGGACTGAAGTTCGGCTACCAGGTGCGCCGCCTCCAGTTCGGTATCTCGGGCAGCTTCTCTTGGGGTCAGGTCGATGGCAACATGACCGTTTACGATTACGCCAAGCAAAACCAAGCTTTCGACACCAACCTCTACACCAACCGCTTTGTGGGCAAATACCACCAAACCATGAAGAGCTACTCGGTGGCGCCCTACGTGCGCTTCGAGTGCATTCAGTTCGGCGACGTGGCCCTCTTCCTCGAACTCAACGGCTACTATGCCGCCGCATTCAAACCCCACCGCCGCGACACCGTGGACTGGTACTACCGCGATATGCACAACACCATCGACACCTCCTACGACGTGGAACACACCTCCAACGCCTTTGGCGCCAAACTGGTGCCCGGCATGACGTGGCAGCTGTCGCCCCACTGCCACGTGGAGCTGTATCTCGACTTCTTAGCGTTCGCCTTCGACCGCACCATTGAGAAGGAAACAACCGTGGTTGACGAGTTCGACACCTTTGAGGAAGGCACCCGCCGCGTGTCGCGCCGCACCACCACCACCAGCACCACCACATCGGACTATATGGGATTCGGCATCACCGGCACCCCGCTGCTCACCAACCGCAACTGGGTGCGCGTCGGCTTCAGCTTCACCTTCTAACCCCTCCCGAAGCCGCCAAGAGGCAGCGCCGCCCGTCCCCGACAAGCGAGAAGCCCCCCGTGCCAGCAGCACGGGGGACTTCTCGCTTATATATCGGAGCAGGGCAGCCGAAGCAGCCGCCCACAGCCGTCAGAACTGGTAGATGAAAGAGGCATTCAGCCGGTTGGCAAAGCCCGTCGTCGGGTCGCCTATCCGTTCCGCCTCCACCTGCTTGTAGCCGAACACATACTCCACGCCCACCCGGGCGTAGGGGTCGATACGCCAAAAGAGGTTGACCACGCCGTATGTGGTCAAACGCAGGCGCTGGTCGTTCATTTCAATCTTGCCGGCCGCCGGCGGGACATACGAAATGCCGTAAATCAGGTTTGAGAGCAGCCTTTCGGACCAGTTGATGTTGGTCGAGAGGAAGCCGCCGAGTGCCCAGCGGGAGCGGAGCTTCACATAGCCGTCTATCCGCTGCCTGTCGGCAGTCAGCTCAAGGTCCAGCCCGTCGAAGTCCTGAATGTAGTTGGCAATGCCCTTGCCACAGGCAAACTGGCCCGAGAAGCCCACATGACGAAAAGGATTGTAGTTTCCGCTCAGCGAAAAGCCGTAGCCAAGGGCGTGGCGGTTAATGCCGGAGGCGGCCACCGCAAAGGTGCTGTCGCACCAGTAGGCGTTGTCGGTGAAGATGGCGGCCAGCTGCACGTGCCCCTCGCCGCCCTTGTATTTCACCCTTGCGGCCACATCGGGAATGGATCGGTAGGTGTTCTTTATGCCATACTGACCGAACTTGTCGGACGAGAACGCCAGGAACGACTCCTCCAAGGCGGCGCCCACCATCAGGCGGTCGCCGAAATAGCGGGTGTAGCCTATCAGAGGGTGTGTCTTGCACACCTGCGAGTTGGGACCCTGAAGGTCGATGGTCATCGGGCCGGCTTCCAAGTCCATGAAGAACGAGTAGGTCTGACCAACCGTTATGCCGTTGAACGAGAGATAGACCTGGTCCATCTTCACCGAGAGATTGGTGCCGTGCATATAGGGCTTCAGCCGCATAAAGCCCAAGAGCTTGTTCTTCCCGATGAAGCCCTTGGCCTTGACGCTCAGGTTAGAGCCTCGCGCCGTGAGTCCATACTGGTTGGAGTAGTCGGTGGGAATGGCGATATTGGACGGCAGGAAGTCCGCGCCATCCACCGCGCCCAAGAAGTCGAAATAGCCAATCGTAGAGAAAGTTCCGCCCAAGCCGAAAGTGAAGTTGCCGGACTGGTCGGTGAACATGAACCGGGGGTCGCCCAAGTCGGAATGCGCCTTGCGGAAATAGCCGAGTTCCTCAGTGTAGCGGCTGGGGTCGTCGCCCACCGTGTCTCGGACTCGGGTGACGGCCTGGGCGTTGGTCTGCGAGCCGAGGCTGGCAAGCAAGAGAAGGAAAAAAAATACTGTACGTTTCATAAGCATTATGTGTTTTGATTAATAGATTCCGTCTCAAGGGGGGAGGCTCATCGCTCCCCTCGCTGCTCCAAGGGGCGGGACATGCTGGTGAAACCCACCACTGTGGGATGCCGCCGGCGGGGGCGGAGAGGTTGGTCCGGGCACACTGCCGCCGCTTCGGCGTTCCTCAATCCCGACTCTGGAACAATATATAAACGGCGAAAGGCGGAAAAAATTGCAGCCCTGCCTGCAAAAAGCGCAATCCCGCCGCTCCAACCTATTGCAGCCAACGACAATCCGCCGCCTATAAGCCATCGCAACGCTCCGACCGGCCCCCATACCCACGTCAATGCTCTCCCCGCAAGCCTTCGCACTTTTTTTTCACCGACTGAGAAAAAAGGCGTATCTTTGTGAAGGCGAAAGGCATTCGCTGCAACAATAAACAATCATGAACCACAATAAATTACGCAATTTTCTCTCTACTTGGGCTGTCTCATTTTGCACCCTTTTCATTGCCGGGCTTCTGTTTCGAGGCTGCGCTCCGAAACCCGCAGAACCCGAAACCGTCGCCGGCTACAGAACCCTCGAAGACCTCGACGGACACAGCGTGTCCGTTATCTCCAGCAGCACCAGCGATGTGCTGTTGAGCGACACCAACAACTTCCCCAACATTGAGATTGTCCGCTACAAGACCCCCACCGAACTCATCGAGGCGGTGCGGCAGGGCGTCACCGACTGCGGCGTGACCGACACCGTGGTGCTCATGACCCTCGACATGACCGCCAACGGCTTGGCCGTCGATTTCAACCTCCCCGGCGGCTTCGACGTGGCCGCCGCCTTCAACAAAAAGGACGAGAAACTCTGCAAGCAGTTCGACGAGTTCCTCATGCAGATGAAGAGCAGCGGACTGCTTGACAGTATGTTTGCCCGTTGGTGCAGCCCGAGGGTCGATACGGTGGCCATGCCCCAGATTGCCGGCCTCGAACACCTCAAGGGACACCCCGTAGAAGTGGCCACTCTCACCGACAACGCCCCCTTCTCCTTCTTCCGCAACGGCGTGTGGACCGGGTTGGAAGTGGAACTGGCACTGCGGTTCAGCCTCTACATCGGCCGCCCCGTCCACTTCAGCGGCTACTACTTCGACGACATCATCGGGGTGCTGAAGAACAAACAGGCCGACATGGCCTGCGCCAACCTCTTTGTCACCCCCGACCGCACCGACGAAGTCCTCTTCTCCTTCCCCTACTACCTCTGCAAGACCTGCTGCTTTTCTAAAGCCAAATAACCGCTCCTATGGCCGACAACTACTTAGAGAAACGCTATGAGGCCGTGTTCGGCACGGGCCGCACCAAGGTGAAGCGGGTGGGACACACCCTCGACGAACTGCTGCTCCGCAACCGCAGCTGCCGGGGCTATAACAAGGACTATGTGGTGAAGCGTGAAGAGCTGGAACGCATTGCCGCGGTGTGCAGCAAGACACCCTCGGCCTGCAACCAGCAGGCGCTGCGCTTCCGCCTCGTCACCCGCGACAGCGGCGCCGAGGCCGTGCTGCCGCTCATCCGCATGGGCGCCGCCCTGCCCCAGCTGCACCTGCCCCTCCCCGGCACCGAACCCGAGGCCTTCATCATCATCTGCAGCACAGCCGCAGAGACAAGGCTCATCGACATTGACCTCGGCATCGCCATACAGAGCATGCTGCTCAAGACGGTCGAAATGGGTCTGAGCGGCCTGACCATCGGGGCATTCGACAGGACCGCCCTCAAGGAGGCGCTCCGTCTGCCGCTAGACCCGCTGATGGTGCTTGCCATAGGCAAAGGAGCCGAAAAAATCCAGCTCACCCCCATCGCCCCCGACCAAAGCCACGCCTACTACCGACAAGAGGGCATCCACTACGTCCCCAAAATCCCCGCCGCCCAACTGCTGATATAGCTGCTGCGAAGCTGCCATACAACCGCCGGTATCGCCCCTTTCCGCGACAACCGGGTGCCTTGGTGTCGCCCTGCTGCCTCCAGTCAGCCCGAAAGAGGCGGGATGGAGGGTGCGCCGAGGCAGCCCCTGTCGGTCGGTCAAAAAAAAATCCCCCGCCCTCAGGCAGGGGATTTTGGGCATTGCAGATGGGCTGCAATTAGTTGTTGTACTCAGCAATGATGCCGGGAATCATGTCGGGGGTGAGACGGCCATAGACCTTGTCGCCAATCATGGCAACGGGGGCGAGGCCGCAGGCTCCGACGCAGCGGAGGGTGTTGAGCGAGAACTTGCCATCAGGGGTGCACTCGCCTATCTTCACATTCAGCTGACGGGAGAAAGCGTCCAGGACCTTCTCCGCACCACGCACATAGCAGGCAGTGCCAAGGCACACGTCAATGGGGTGTTCTCCCTTGGGCTGCATGGTGAAGAAAGAGTAGAACGACACAATGCCATAGACCTTGGCCACAGACATATTCAACTCGTGAGCCACCTCTTCCTGCACCTCGGCAGAGAGATAGCCGAAGCGGCCCTGCACCTGGTGGAGGACATTGATAATCTCGCCGGACTTGTTGCCAAAGGAGGCACAAATGTCCTTGATAACCCTCACTTTGTCTTCAGACAATTTTATTATAGCCATAGTTATTTCTGTATTAAGTATCGAATTAATTATTTACCTTCAATGACAACCTTGTCGGTTCTGTCAAAATAGTGGGTGTGGAGCAGTTCGTGGCTCAAATGGCCGCAAGGCTCGCCAAGGAACTCCTTGTAGAGCGTCTGGATGTCGGGGTTCTCATGCGACTTGCGGATGGGTTTGCCGGCATCTTCCCGATAGAGGGCGTCGGCTCTCTTCTGTATTATCTCGGTGTTGCCGTGGTGGTAGGGCTGGCCGGCGCCGCCAACGCAGCCGCCGGGGCAGGCCATCACCTCGATGGCGTGGAACTGGGCCTCGCCGTTGCGGACCATTTCGAGCAGACGGCGCGCGTTGCTCAGGCCGTGGGCGATACCGATGTGGATGTCGGTGCCGTTGAAATCCACATGAGCGTCACGGATGCCTTCCATGCCGCGGAGTTCGGTGAAATCGACCTTATCGAGCTTCTTGCCGGTGAACACTTCGTAGGCAGTACGGGTGGCAGCCTCAATAACGCCGCCGGTGGTGCCAAAGATGACAGCCGCACCAGTCGATTGGCCTAACGGGCTGTCGAAGTCCTCGACGGGCAGGTCTTTCAGGTTGAGGTTGTACTGCTTGATGAAGCGGGCGAGTTCGCGCGTGGTGAGCGAGTAATCGACATCGGGGTTGCCGTCAACCTTGAACTCGTCGCGCTGGCACTCGTACTTCTTGGCCACGCAGGGCATGATGGAGACGCAGACAATGTCCTCGCGCTTGAGTCCCATCTTCTGGGCCCAGTAGCTCTTGGTGATGGCGCCGAACATCTGCTGGGGCGACTTGGCGGTCGAAGGAACATCAAGCATATCGGGGAAGTTGTGCTCGAAAAAGTTGACCCAGCCGGGGCAGCAGGAGGTGAGGATGGGCAGACGGACAGACTTGTCGCCGGCCATGGCCTTGCTGATGCGGCCGAGCAGCTCGGTGCCTTCCTCCATGATGGTGAGGTCGGCTGCAAAGTCAGTGTCAAACACATAGTCGAAGCCTAAGCGGCGGAGGGCAGCCGCCATCTTGCCGGTGACGATTTCGCCGGGCTGCATACCGAACTCCTCGCCCAGGGCGACGCGGACCGCGGGAGCGGTCTGGACGACGACGGTTTTCTTCGGGTCGTTGATGGCGTTGATAACCTGACGGGTGTGGTCAACCTCGGTGAGCGCTCCGACGGGGCAGGCCATCACGCACTGGCCGCAGAATGTGCAGGGCGAATCCTGCAAGTCCTGCTCAAAAGCGGGCGCCACGACGGCTTTGAAGCCGCGGTTCACTCCGCTCAGGGCGCCCACTGTCTGGAACTTGTTGCACATTGTCTCGCAGCGGCGGCACATGATGCACTTGTCCATATCGCGGACGATTGAGGGGGAGAAGTCGGCACGGTAGTGCGACTGTTCGCCCTTGAAGGGAATGTCGCGGATGCCGAGATACTGTGCGAGCGACTGGAGCTCGCACTCGCCGCTCTTTGCGCAGGTGAGGCAGTCGGCGGGGTGGTCGGAGAGAATGAGTTCAACCACGGTGCGGCGGGCGTTCACCACGCGGGCCGAGTGGGTGAAGACCTCCATGCCTTCCATGCAGTCGGTGGCGCAGGCGGGTGCCAGATTGCGGCGGCCTTTGACCTCGACGACACACACGCGGCATCCGCCGGGTCTGTTTTCAAGTTTCATACCTTTTAGCTCGTAGTGGCAGAGCGTGGGGATATGGATGCCGGCTTTGCGGGCAGCCTTGAGGATTGTGGTGCCTTCTTCAACCTGTACCGGCTTGTTATCTATTGTGAGATTAATCATTTGTGATACTTGTTAACTGATGATTGATGAGCTGCGGCCCAGCGCTGCCGGCCTCGCGGACTTGGCGTTAGAATCCGAAGCTCTCATTTCTACTGAATTATTTAACTGAAATGGCTCCGAATTTGCAGCCGCTGATACAGGCGCCGCACTTGAGGCACTTTTCAGCGTCGATAGTCATCGATGAGAGCTTGTGGCCCGGTGCAATATAGTTGGCGCTGGAAATCGCGTCGGCGGGGCAGCCCTTGGCGCACTTGCCGCAGCCGATGCACTTCTCGCGGTCGATTTCGTACTTCATCAATTTCTTGCAGACGCCGGCGCGGCATTTCTTGTCCACAACGTGCTCCACATACTCGTCCCAGAAGTTGTCGAGGGTGCTGAGTACGGGGTTGGGCGAAGTCTGCCCCAGTCCGCAAAGGGCGGTGTCCTTGATGACGGCGGCCAGGTTGCGGAGGTTCTGAAGGTCTTCCATCGTGCCGTTGCCCGAGGTAATCTTCTCAAGAATCTCGCAGAGGCGCTTGTTGCCGATACGGCAGGGGGAACACTTGCCGCAGCTCTCCTCGCAGGTGAACTCGAGGTAGAACTTGGCGATGGCGGGCATACAGCTGGTCTCGTCCATGACCACCATACCGCCGGAACCCATCATTGAGCCGGCAGCCACAAGGCTGTCGTAGTCGATGGCGGTGTCGAGGTGTTTGGCCGTGAGGCAGCCGCCGGAAGGACCGCCGGTCTGAACAGCCTTGAACTGACGGCCGTCCTTGATGCCGCCGCCAATCTCATAGATAATCTCGCGCAGGGTGATGCCCATGGGAACCTCGATAAGGCCCACGTTGTTAATCTGGCCTGCCAGTGCAAACACCTTGGTTCCGGGAGACTTCTCGGTGCCGATAGTGCGAAACCAGGCAGCGCCCTTGGTGATAATCACAGGCACGTTGGCCAAGGTCTCCACATTGTTGACGTTGGAGGGTTTGCCGAGATATCCGCTGACAGCGGGGAATGGGGGCTTCAGCGTAGGCTCGCCGCGCTGGCCTTCCATGGAGTGAATCAGAGCGGTCTCTTCGCCGCATACGAATGCGCCTGCGCCGTAGCGGAGCTCGATGTCGAAGTTGAAGCCGGTGCCGAGCACGTCCTCGCCCAGCAGACCGTATTCGCGAGCCTGCGCAATGGCGATTCTCAGACGCTCGATGGCCAACGGGTACTCGGCACGGATATATACCAAGCCCTTGGTGGCGCCGATAGCATAGCCGCAGATGGCCATGGCCTCAACAATGCTGTTGGGGTCGCCTTCGAGGATGGAGCGGTCCATAAAGGCGCCGGGGTCGCCCTCGTCGGCGTTGCAGATGACGTACTTCTGGTCAGCCTTGTTTTTGGCGCAGAGCTCCCACTTCAAGCCGGTGGGGAAGCCGGCGCCGCCGCGGCCGCGGAGACCCGAAGCCTTCATTTCGGCAATCACCTGCTCGGGGGTCATTTCGGTCAGGCACTTGGCCAAAGCCTCATAGCCGCCGCGCGAAATGCTCTCCTCGATATTCTCGGGATCCACAAATCCGCAGTTGCGAAGGGCGATACGTATCTGCTTCTTGTAGAAGTCCATGTGCTTGGAGTCGGAGACGTGCTCTTTGTTCTCGGGGTTCATATAGAGCAGCTCGGGCACCTTGCGGCCCTTCACGATATGCTCCTCGACGATGCGCCGCACATCCTCGGGCTTCACCTGGGTGTAGAATGTGTTGTCGGGCATTATCTTCACGATGGGGCCCTTTTCGCAGAAACCGAAGCAGCCGGTTTTGATGACCTGGACTTCGTTTTGCAGGTTTTTCTCCTTCAGAATGGTTCTGAAGTTATCAATAATATCCAGACTGTTGCTGGACTTGCATCCAGTACCGCCGCAGATGAGAACGTGCATTTTGTATTTTGCCATGAGTGTGTCCTCCGTTCTTTACTTATCGATTGTTTCGTAGTTTACAGGGATAATGCCCTCGACCAGTTCGCCGTCCATGACATACTTGGTCAGAATCTCGTCGGCACGGTCGTTATCGACATGGCCGAAGACGACGGGGTCTTTGCCCGGCACCCGCACCTCGAGGGTGGGCTCGGCGTGGCAGTAGCCCATGCAGCCAGTCTGCGTGAAGACGGCGGCAATCTTCAGCTCGTCGGCCTTTGCCATCATGTGTTCCATAACTTGCTTGGCGCCGGCGGCAATTCCGCAGGTGGCCATGGCAATCTTGATTTGCACAAGTGACTCGGGGTGCTCGGCTTTTTCCCGAACATCCAAATTCGACTGGAGCCTCTCTCTCATTGCTTTGAGGTCGGCTAAGGATTTCACTTTTGTCATGTGTATTAAGAATTTGTTAATAGATAATATTTTGAAATTAAATGTATTGCAGCAAGATACCCCACACAAGTCACAATGCAAATATACACCTTTTCGCAGGAAAAAGGAGTATTCTTTTGAAAAAAAATCAGAAATACAACTAACCAGCTGTACCGCAATGCCATAAAAAGACGTTAGAAAACCCGCCCCCGCTGCGGGTGTTTTTTGCCCCTCAGCCCCTTTCTTTTCGCCCATTCCGCACCCTCCTCCCAGACACGAGAGCAGGGGCTGGCAAAACTTTTTTTCTTTTTTTCTTGGAAAATTGAAATATTTTTCGGAACTTTGCACCCGCATTTAGGCCGAACCAACCTTCCCGCCCCGGGCGGGAAGCAAACATAAACCAATCAGACAACACCCTCCAAGTATGACCCTCCGCGAAATCACCACCCTCCTGCACGGGCATGTTTGCACCGGGGAAGCATACCTCGACGAAGAGGTATCCACCGCCTTTGCCTCCGACCTGATGAGCGACGTGCTCACCCTCAACGACACCCCCCTCCTCATCACCGGCCTGTGCAACATGCAGACCATCCGCACCTGCGACATGGCCTGCCTCAGCCACGTCGTCATCGTGCGCAACAAAACGCCCAACGAAGAGATGCTCGAACTGGCCGCCGACAACGACATGGTGGTCATCACCACCGAGTTCTCCATGTTCCGCACCTGCGGGCTGCTGTTCCAGTCCGGCATCAAACCCCTCTACTAACCCCCAAAAAACCGACCGTCATGCACCTTGAATACACCGTCGTCGAAGGCGACTTTGTCAACGCCGGAACCGCCTCCAGCTCAGTTAAGAAGACGCTCAAGCAGCTCAACGTCGCCCCGCCCGTCATCAAGCGGGTCGTCGTGGCCCTCTACGAGGCCGAAGTCAACGCCATAGCCCACGCCTACGGCGGCACCGTGAGCGTGGATATTGACGCGCAGAAAATCCGCATGGTGGTGGCCGACAGAGGCCCGGGCATACCCAACATAGCCTTGGCCATGCAGGAAGGCTACTCCACCGCCCGCCCCGAGGTGCGCGACATGGGCTTCGGCGCCGGCATGGGGCTCCCCAATATGCAGAAGAACGTCGATAAGCTCAACGTCTCCTCCGAAGTCGGCGTGGGCACCACCGTCGAAATGGAAGTCAACTTCTGCTAATCCCCACACCGCAAACCAACCACAGACAAATGGAAAACTCAGCCACTTTCTACCACGCCCTCGAAATCGACCCCGACCAGTGCATTGGCTGCTCGCGCTGCATGAAGGTCTGCCCCACCGAGGCCATCCGCATCCGCCACGGGCGGGCCCACATCCAAGAACACCGCTGCATCGACTGCGGCAAGTGCCACGAGACCTGCCCCACCAAGGCCATCTTCGTCAAGCAGGACGACTTCGAAAACATCCGCAAATACCCCCATTCGGTAGCCTTGCTGCCGGCAGTCTTCCTCGGCCAGTTCCCCTCCGAAATGCGGGTGTCGCGCATCTATGCCGCCATCAAGGACCTCGGCTTCCGCCACGTCTTCGAGGTCGAGTCCGCCTCAGCCATCTATGCCGATGCCAAGCACCTCTACGCCAGCGAGAACCCCGACAAAATGCCCCTCATCTCCAGCTTCTGCCCCGCCGTGGTGCGCATGATTCAGGTCAAATACCCCTCCTTGGTCGATAACATCATACCCGTCAAGGCACCGCTCGACATCTCCGCCATCTACGCCCTCAAAAAGCTGCTGGAGCAAGGCATTCCCCGCCAGGAAATCGGGCTCTTCTACATCACGCCCTGCGCCGCCAAGATGGCGGCCGTCAAAGCCCCCATCGGCGAGGAGAAGTCCATCATCGACGGCATCATCAATATGGACTCGCTCTACAACCTCGTGTTCAAGAAAATCAAGGCTCAGGGCAAAGACTATGTCTTCCCGCCGCTGCGTGCCCCGCGGCTCTCGGCCGACGCCATACTCTCCACCCTCACCAACGGCGAGCGCCGCATCTGCATGGCCAAACACTCCTACGCCATCGACGGCATACAGAACGTCATCGACTTCCTCGACAAACTGGAGAACGACGACGTGGAGGAGGTCGAGTTCCTCGAACTCCGGGCCTGCGACCAGTCCTGCGCCGGCGCCCTCTTCTCGTGCGACAACCGATTCCTATGCGGCGACCGTATGTACGCCCGCGCCCGCAAGGCCGCCGAGCGCGAACGCAACGGCGAAATGCCCCGCGACAAGGAAATGGACCAGTACAAGGACTACCTCATCGAGCAGTCGAAGGCCCAGCCCGCCACCGCCCGTTCTATGATGATACTCGACGCCGACATCTCGCGCGCCTTGGAGAAGGTGGAGAAAATCGAAAGGCTCAAGAACCTCCTGCCACAGGTTGACTGCGGGCTGTGCGGAGCCCCCACCTGCGAGGCCTTCTCCACCGACGTGGTGTGCGGACAAGCCTGCCTCGCCGAGTGCATCTTCTACCAGCACCACCTCGCCGCCAAGGGCTCGGCCGCCGACGCCAAGCCCACCGAGAGCCTCGACCAAATTTGGGGCCCCGACCGAATCAAGGACGGTAATCTGTGAACGGTGAACAGGGAGAATGGTTAATAATTAATAATTTAGAATATATTGTTCATCCCCCCATTGTCCGTTCACTGGTCACTGTTCACTGTTCACCGACAATACTTCTTTTGATTCTTTTCCCGTCATGAAAAAAACATTATTTCTCGCCTTAACGCTCGCCCTTGCGGGCGGGGCGGCAGCGCAGATTGCGCCGCCATTCGTCAACCCTGCGGGCGACACCTTGGTGGGGCGCGACAGCACCTATTTCTACTACACTTGGTATGACACCTGCAGTGCTGACGGAAACACAACGGAATTAATCTGGAATTGTTTGCCGTCACACACAATTGACTGGGATTTTCCTCAACAATGGATTCACGAACGTTTACCGAATTGGCAATGCCATAACGCGCACTGGACCGTGGGTCGGCGAATGTACACCCCAACACCTATCTCAATCATCGGCATTGCCGCCTGTGCCCGTCTTGAATCCGGCCCCACATGCTATAGACATTACCCCCCCGATCCGTGGTACACTCACACTTGTCAATATCCTCCAATGGTTGACACATCAATAAGCGGAAGAGTTCCCGAATATCTTCAGTTGTATGTGCCAAAAGAGGGCGCCACTGTTGCAGATTTTGGCTTGGTCAGCCTGGACCTCGTCCGCGAGAGAGAGTGGGCCTATCAGCAACCTAAAAGATGGATGCAGATACTCACAGGCACCCAGCCTATCGAACTCTATGAAGCCTATTTTGACACAGCGCAGACCGTGAGAGGGACTTTCTTTGTCGCAGGTACGCAGAACAACAACGAGTATGTGCCAACTCATGACTTTGAGGGGTCTTCCATCACGATTTGGAAAAGTGCCCACATTCCAACAGACTATTGGTGGATACTTCCATTTGTCCGCTATATTGGAGGGGGGGCAGCATTGGAAAGGGAATACTTCACAGACTCAGTGATAGTCCGGCTGCCCGACAGCACCGACTTTTATGCCTACAACAGAAGGAACGGCGTCCTCTGCATGTTCCCCATCAT
>DCJB01000027.1 GCA_002317325.1 Bacteroidales bacterium UBA1711 | reverse complement strand
CAGGTGCTGCTCGAAGGAGGGCAGCTTGGCAATGGCCAAGTCCTCGAAGAGGCGGCGGCTGTCGCACGACTTGTCGTAATAGGCGTAGAGCATCTTCGCCGCCATAGACTTGCCAAAACGGCGGCAGCGGGTCACGCAGCTACAAAAGAATTCGGTGTCTAAAGTCTCGTTGATATACTGAATCATCGCGGACTTGTCCACATATTCGCTGTTGCGAATCCTTGCAAAGTCAGCATTGCCTTTGTTCAGAAACTTACCCATAATGTCGTCGGAGTATTTGGTCGCAAGAGTTGTGTCCCCACATTAACGCAGCAACCACGGTATTATTGCCTCCTGCTTGGCATTTTCGCATGAACAGTCTTCCGCATAGGGCGTTGGCGGCAACTCCGCCGAGTGACCGCCGCCGCCTTTGAGGCGACCTGTTCCGCCCTCCCGACCCGGCCTGCAGCTCCGTTATTGGTCGAAAACCTGTCGTAATTTGAACCATGGAGAAAAACGATTTGGCAGAATGGGAAAAGATGACTATCTTTGCAGCGTGATAGTTGTCAGACCCATCATGCGAAAGGCATTGTTTTTGTTGGTGCTTATGCTTGCCGGAGGGCTTCATCTCTCCCTGTCGGCGGAGCCTTGCCGCACCCAGCCGACCGCCTTTTCCACCGTGGGGCAGACCCACGAGGAGACACCCGCCTGGCAGGACCTCGGCCTCGAAGACCTCTTGGCCTGCACGGGGCAGAGCGTCCTTCCCGCAGCACAGACCCCGCACAGCGGAGGCAGCGTCTCCGCCCATCAGGAGCATTCCGCACCCCGTCTGCGAATACAGAATCGCCGTCTGCCGCTGCTTCCTCGCGCCAACGACTATTACCTCTTCTTCCTCTATCAGCTCAGGCTCTGATTCGTTGCGGACAGACCATCGACAGTCGGCCCCCTACGGGAGCCGACCCTCTGCCTATTGGCAAACAATCACACATACACAAACCTTATCACTGCTGACACAAAGCCAGCCATTAGTATATGAACCATATTGACAAAGAGATATATCACCAGCAGTCCGTCAGCAGACGGCTGCGTCCGCTCAGTCTCTGGTACTGGGCCTTCGCCCTCGTCGGCGTCATCTGCACATTCCTCTTCATCACCCTCACAACCACGGAGGACATCGGATCGCTCCTCTTGGGGGGCATAGTCATCGGCGACTTCTGCCTCCTCGTGGTAGTGTGCTATTTCCTCTTCGGCGACAAATGGGGCGCCTACCACCAAGAAGACCGTCAATTCCTCAACCGCGAATTCTTCTACTACCCCCGCAGCTGCCGCAGCCAGCTGCTCGACGCCGCCGCCCGCCAAGACTATGGCGCCATCGCCAAGATGAAGAAAGGCTCCTCTCCCGAACTGATGCTTGTGCGCTACAGCAACGACGACGAGAGCCGCTCCTACTTCCAGGTGTTCGAGGTGCAGGGTGGCAGCGAGCAGCCCCTCACCGAAGTGACCGTCCTGAACAGCGGAGCCGCCCAATCCGGCAACGGCACCAAACCACAAAACCAATAACGCTATGGAAGACTTCACACCCATCAACGAATACCTCAAAGCCAACCCCTCCTACGAACCCCGCAAGAAGAGTCCGATAGGGGGAATATGCTTGGTGGCGGGCGGCATTGCCCTGCTGGTCCTCAGCGTGGAGATGCCGCTTCGCGACACGCCGCAGATGGTCCTGTTCTCCCTCGGGTGCCTCACAGCCATTGCCGGCGCCATTGCCCTGTTCGTAGCAGCGTTCTCAGACAGCGGCCGCTATCGGTTCAAGCCCACGGGAGTCCTGCTCCGCCGTTATGAGCGCTACATCAACAACGCCGACCGCATGCTCTGCCACGAAATCCTCCGAAAGGGGTCCTTTGAGCAACTCAAGTCACTCCGCACCGAGAACAGCACGGGCATCCGGCTTCGGATATACCTCAGCGACGACCACACCTCCGCCCTGGTCCAGTTAGAAGAGTGCTCACCCTACCAGTTTGCCGCCACCACCCCCGTTGTAAGTGTCGACGGCGACGACGCACGCCACATAGCCGCCTTGATAGGGCGGTGAATATGAGTTCCGAACCCCGGCACTGGCAAAGGATTGCGGGTGTGCGGGGTTCGGTTTTTGCGAGAAAAAGCGTCTGCGGCATAGATTATTCTTTGCCAATCCAAAAAAAATGCGTATCTTTGCAAAACGTAACGAAAGGGGTCTTCGGCTCTATCTCATTACAAAAGAGAGCGATTGTCCAATGGTGTAATGGCAGCACTCCAGATTTTGGTTCTGTCAGTCCAGGTTCGAATCCTGGTTGGACAACTCCGAGGGTCCCGCAAGCATGCTTGCGGGACTTTTTTTTCGTCGGATGCCAAGCCTCACCCTACCTTGGGTTCGGACATTATCTCGCCTGAGGCACGGGCCGCCGCCCAACCAAACAAACAATACCATCATGCCGAACAAGACAAAATATGTGGCCATCGATGCCCACCACAAGTGCAAAGCCTGCTGGGAGTGCATCGACCAATGCCCCCGAAATGTGCTGGGGAAAATGAACCTGCTGGGTCTGCACAAGCACGCCATTTTCAAGCACCCCGAGGACTGTATCGGCTGCGGCAAATGCATCAAAGCCTGCCCGCACGAAGCCTACAGCGCAATTGAATAGCGGGAGTCGCGCCGCAGGCCATCTGCCGCTACTTGGCGAGTTTGAAGCGATAGTAGGCGTCGCGCAGGAGGACGAAAGACTTGGTGGCGACGTGGGCGCTGATCAAGCCGAGGAGCAGCAGCACCACCGCCTTAGCGGGCCCGAGGACGAAGAGGCCCACGATGAAGAGAAGCAGCATCCACACTAACGAGAAGCCGTAGCGAATGCCCCAGTTGACCGAGCTGCGGAACTGGGGGTCTTTGATTTTCTTCTTGGCGATGAGGTGGGTGGGGAGAAAGATGATGGGGTTGGCCAGCAGCACCCAGCCGAGGATGTCCCACAGCAAAAGCACCAGCAGCACCACCACCGCAATGTCGATAAAGGCCCTGACCATGCCGAAGTTGCGTGAGGCGAACCAAAGCGGCACGCCCCGCTTGCGGCAGCGGGCCAAGAAGTCGGCGCCCTGCTCCCACACCTGCTGGCGGGCGGCGGGGTCGGTCAGTTGGTTAACCTCGGCACTGATGCGCTGGCGGGCTTTGTAGCGCCCCCAAGCGTCGTTGGCGAGCGACTCCTCCCGGCCGTGAGCCTCGAGGTATTCCTGCGTCTTGAGGTGGGCGTAGGCGTACTCTTCATCGTAGTGCTCCTTGCTGTCAATCTGGTGCATCTGCGCCTTGAGGGCGGCATCCAAGGCCTTCCTCATGTGGTTGAGCGCCAAAGGCTCATCGGTTTCGTACTCGGCCATGAACTGCCGCACGTCGATGGGTTTGCCCACATCGACGCACACGCTGCTGTAGGGACGCTGGTAGTCGTCGTAGTCGAGACCGACGGGAACGATGTAGAGGGGGCGGTTGCCGAGTTCCTTCTGTGTGCCGCCGGCGATGCGGAACATACCCTTGACGAGTGGGAGGAGCTGGTGTTTGTCGTTGTGTGTGCCTTCGGCCATGAGGCAGAGGGGGACGCCGGCTTCGAGCACCTCGCGGGAGCGGGAGAAGATCTCGTCGTTGCGGGAGAGGTTGTCACGCCCGTCGCGGATGCGATAGACGGGCATCATGCGGAGCATGGTGAGCACCTTGCGGAGGAGGGGTTTTCGGAAGATGTCGGCGCGAGCCAGGAAGACCACGGGCTTGCGGGTGAGCTGGAGGATGACCAAGGGGTCCATCAGCGCATTCTGGTGGTTGGGGGCCAGGATATAGGCTTCGCCCTCGGGCAGGTTCTCCCGCCCACGAATGGTGATGCTGCGGTAGTGGTGGCGGACAGCATAGCCCGCAGTGACAAAGATGATACTGTAGAGTGGGTTAAATTTTGTCAAAGACGGTTTCATGCTGCAAAGGTACAAAATAATTTCCACATTTTGGAGTTAGAGGAGGGAAAAAGTGCGAAGAGCGAGGTACGGCGAGGTCCAAATGGCAGTTGGGAAACACGATAGCCCCGTCCCGCTGCCGCAGCCCAACCGCTGCCGCAGCGCCCGCCGCCCGGCACCAGCGGACCGGCGAGCCGCCCTGCCCTAAGGAAATCACGCCGCCGCCCACCCCGCCCGCCGCCACCCACCCGACCCAATACCAATCGCCAATCATGAAAAACCGCCGCTTCGTCCTGCTGATCCTCCTTGCCGCCGCAGCCCTGCCCGCCGCCTTCGGGCAGACGGCAGCCCCCAAGATACGCTTTGGCATCATTGTCGATGGGGACACCCTGCCCTACTACCGCCTCGGCGAGGTGCGCATTACGGCCTCCGGCTCGCTGCTCACGGAGAAGGAGATTCGCAAGAACCAGAAACTCATACGCAACGTGAAGAAGATGCTGCCTTACGCCAAGGTGGGGCGGCGGCGGTTGGAGGAACTGGAACGCCGGGTGGAGGGGCTGCCCCCGCGCGAGCGGAAAGCCCTCATCAAACAGGCCGAGAAGGACCTGCTGGCCGACTTCAGCGACGAGTTGAAGGAGTGCACCTTCTCGCAAGGGCGCGTGCTGCTCAAACTGATCGACCGCGAGACGGGGCGCACCTCCTACGCCTTGGTGAACGAGCTGCGGGGGAAGCTGCGCGCCGGCTTCTACCAAACTTTCGCCCGCCTGTTCGGGTACAACCTGAAGGCCGGCTACGACCCCCAGCACAACAAGGACGACGACTTGATGGAGCGGATTATTATCTCCGTCGAACACGGGCGGCTGTAGCGGCCGCAAGGATGGTGCGCGGCACACCTCGCCGAAGGGCGACGAGAGAGACAATCAGAAGGAATGGAGACCTACCGCAGCCGGCGGATGGAGTGGAGGCGGTGGGTGAGCCGCCCGTCGGAGTCGCAGACTATCCCTTCGGGGGTCAGCCGGTCGATACGGACCTGCCCCGAGGAGTGGATGACCTGCCCATTGCCGAGACAGATGCCCACGTGGACCACCCGCCCGAGGTCGTTTTGGAAGAAGCAGAGGTCGTCCCGGCGGACCTGTCCCACGCCTTGGACGGATTGGCCCACCAGTACCTGCTGGGCCGCGTCGCGGGGCAGGGCTATGCCGCAGGCCTTGAAGCAGACCTGCGTGAGTCCCGAGCAGTCGATACCCCAAGGGGTGCGCCCCCCCCACAGGTAGGGCGATCCCAAATAGTCGGCCAGGGCCACGGCACAGGGCGACTGCTCTGTGGCGGCGGCGGCCTCCCTCACTTCGGCGGGGAGGGCGGACTCGGGGAGCGGCTGAATCTGGCGGGAGTCCACCCAGCCCTCATAGCCGTCGAAGTGGCAGCGGATGCGGCTCCAGCCTTCGACCTCTTCGAGTACGTCGAGGGTGTCGCCCCTCAGCAACTGGTTGACCATTTCGGAGCGGTGGGAGGGTTCGGCACGCATAGGCACCGCCCGAAGGGGACAGAAATAGTTCATAGTGAACGGTGAACAGTGAACGGGGGGACAGTGAAGTGAATTGTGAATTGTGAACAGTGAACGGTGAACAGTGAACGGGGGGACAGTGAAGTGAATTGTGAATTGTGAACAGTGAACGGTGAACGGTGAACGGTGAACGGTGAATTGTGAATTGAAAAATGGGGAGACAGTTAATTCTAAATTCTAAATTCTTAATTCTTAATTCCATTTGCGGTTTACCATTTGAGGGTGAGGCCGCCGGAGACGAGGATGGGGAGCTGATCGACACGCTTGAAGGTGAGGCGGTCGAAGTAGAAGATGTTGTTACGGTTATAGACGTTGGTGGCTCCGAGGTTGAGTTCGAGGAGCGAGCGTTTGCCTAAGGAGAATTTGCGTTTGAGGCTGAGATCTAAGCGGTGGTAGTTGGGCAGCCGTCCGCCGTAGAGTTCGGCGTAAGCCACGCCATAGTCGCCGTTGACGGTGGTGTAGTCGGTGAGGATGCCGCCGGCGAAGGTGAGGTTTTCGTACATTCCCTGGGTCTGGGTGTAGGGGTAGCCGCTGCCGAAGCTCCAGCGGCCGCTGAACTCCCACTGGTGGGCTTGGCCGAGGCGGACGGTGGCGAGGATGTTGATTGTGTGTCGGCGGTCGTAGTGGGGGGTGTAGGTGGACAGTTCGTCGGTGCGGGTGACCCAGCCGAGGGAGTAGGTGGCCCACAGATAGAGCCAGTCGATGTCGTAGCAGAGGCTGAAGTCGGCGCCGTAGGCCTTGCCCTGCTCGATGATGAAGTCGGTGAGCAGATATTCGGGTTTCTCGTAGGGGCCGCCGGCCTGATAGGCGGGGTCGGAGCTGTCAAACATCTTGTTGCGGTTGCTGTTGAGCAGCTGGTTGAAGTACTTGAAATAGGCTTCGGCGTTGAGAGTGAGGTGGCGGGAGAGGTCGAACTCGGCGCCGGCGATGGCGTGCCACGCTTTCTGGACACAGTTGTTCACTGGGGAGCCTTTGAAGGTGGAGGGTTTGTAGAGGGCGCCGCTGCCGGTGAGGAAACCGTTGAAGAGGTTGACGATGTCGTTGTCGGAGCGTGCGTCAAGGAAGATTTGGCTGTAGCGGCCGCCGGCGAGTTTGAGGCGGAAGCGGTCGGAGCAGTTGAACTTGGCCTGGATGCGGGGTTCGAGGCTGGGGGTGCCGAGCGAGATGTAGTACATCAGCCGCACGCCGGGGTCGATGAGCCATTTGCCGGCCTGAATCTTGTAGGCGGCGTAGGCGCCGAGGTTGTTGGTGTGTTCCTCCTGCTGTGAGTGGACCCCGTAGGAGTTGTAGAACTGGTAGTCGGTGGCGTAGCCTTCCATGGCCACGCCGTATTTGAGTCGGTTGGCGCCGAAATAGGTGGTGAGGTCGAACCCCATGTTGAAGCCGTTGATGCGGCTGTATTTTTCGAGGCCGGAGGCGTCGTCGAGGTTGATGCGGTAGTCGGAGTAGGCCACATGGCCTTCGGCCACGGAGCTGAGGCCGGTGACGAGGGTGAAATTGCAGCCCGCGCCCCAGTTCTTCCAGTGATAGTCGGAGAGGCCGCGGTAGTGGGAGACGCTGTCGTCGAAGCGGAAGCCGAAGAAGTTGACCTTGCTGCCCGAGCCGGAGTTGATGCAGAGTTTGCCGTAGAGGTCGAGGTAGTCGAAGGGGAGGCCGCCCTCCACGCCCTTGTACAGCAGGGTGGAGGAGCGGGAGAGATAGGAGTTTTTGGCCGAGAGGAGATAGGTGACGGAGGTGGGGCTGCCGTCGCGGCCTTTCTTCAGCGGGCCTTCGGCCATCAGGTTCGCGCCGAAGGTGTTGAGGGCTATCTTGCCGCTGTGGCGCTTCTTGTTGCCGTCGCGGGTGGTGATGTCCATGACCGACGACAGGCGGCCGCCGTACTGCGCGCCGAAGCCGCCGCTATAGACATCGGCGTTCTGAATGAGGTCGGTCTCGAAGACGGAGTACAGGCCTATGGAGTGGAAGGGATTGTAGATAATCATGCCGTCGAGGAGGCAGAGGTTCTGAATCATGGAGCCGCCGCGGATGTAGAGCTGACCCCCCTGGTCGCCGGTGGAGTTGATGCCGGGCAGCACCTGGAGGTATTGGGCCAAGTCGGCCTGACCGCCGATGGAGGGCATCTGCTGTATCTGTGTGGCGGTGATTTTCTCCACGGAGACGTGGGTCTGCACCTTGCGTTCCTCCACTCGGTTGTCCTTCACCACCACGGTGTTGAGGGTGGTGGAGGCGGGCTTGAGGGCGATGTTGTGCACCGTGGTCTTGCCTTTCTCGACGGTTATCTGCTTGGTGTATTCCTCGTAACCCACATAGCGGATGCGGATGGTGTAGGTGCCGGCGGGCATCTGGTTGAGGAGGAAGAAGCCGTTGAGGTCGGTGGCCACGCCGAAGCGGGTGCCGTCAAGCACCACATTGGCGAAGGGTATCGCCTCACCCTGCCGCTCGTCGGTGACCACGCCTTTGATGGTCTGCCCCCGCAGCGGCAGCAATACTACCACAAACACGACGAGACAAAAGAGCCGCCGGCCCGAAACTTGAATGAATGGCATTGTTTTCAGTGAACAGTGAATTGCGATTAGTGAATTGTGATTAGTGAATTGTGAAGGGACGGGGCTTTTACCATCTGTAAACGTTGGGGTATTTAATCTCGGCAAACTGGAATCCATTTTCCATATCCGAATACATGGTCTCCGACGAGACTTTGTCTCCAACAATGTTAAGACCCTTCATCTGAGTCATTACCAATGTGTCAAGTTCATCTTTTTTTGTTTCGGGTTTTTCTCGGTATGCGAACAGCGCTATTCTGTCTTTCTTCGCAAGAATCTCTTTCCCTATTTCTTCGACGTCAACCAACAACTTTATTGAGTTTCCTAACTGTTTCCTTGCATAATTCCGCTTCCCAATTTTTTGTTCTCCGTCTTCTCCTTTGAATGGCGCTATACGCTCGGCCTTGCTACAAGTCATTTCGCAGAACACTATCTTCTCATCACCCACAAGCAGCAGGTCGCATTTCTCGCGCGACGGGATGGACTTCAGGTTGTTGTAGTTATTCAGAAAGTCCTCGAGGGCTACCGCTTCCACTTCACTCTCGCCCGTGTCGCAGACGAACACTACCTTGTCGCAAGTGCTCTCCGCATCCGGGGTGCAACGCTTGCAATCGAAACAGGCTTTCTCGTCTGCGAAAGACTTCCCGCCCCTCACCAAGTCACTTGAAGCACTCGCCTTTTTGGGCGAATGGTAATGCTCGCCGAAATAGGTCTCCAACAATTCTTTCATCATACCAGCCCCTCAAACTCTTCCGCAATGTTATCCATCGCGGCATTCAGAACTGATGTGTCAACGGCCCACTTGGTCCTCTCTCGGTTGTGCATCATCATATCGGTCAGGCGTCCGCCCGACACGAGAAAGACATTCAGACTCTCGCTGCTGAGATAGGAAGCGGTGTCAGCCGGTCGCCTGAGCAGCACATTCAAGAAATTGATGATGTAGGGACTGTGCGTCGAGATAGTCAGCCGGTGCTGCTTGCCTCGGTTGATTATGCCGACCAAATGCTCCATCAGCTTGTACTGCTCCTCGGGGAAGAGGTTCTGCTCAGGTTCCTCTATCACGAATTGCGTATGCGAATAGACCTTTCCCTGTAGGAATCCTTGCAGCCGCCTTATCTGGTCTGCGGACTCGGCCGCCGGCTGCGACTTTACCGCCAAGTTATGCAGCAGCCGATTCAGCACATCCTGTTCCTCCACCGAGAAAGGTCTCTCTTTCTCGTACAACCCCTTGGTCAAATAGTCGGCAACGACCAGCAACGGGGTGACCGACTGCAGACCGCTTGAGGCATTTCTCAGCCTGATAGACTTACCGTCCTCCATCTGTATGAAGTCCTCGCCGTTCTCGAAGTAGTACTTCATTCCGAGGTCTATCAGGTCCAGGACAACATCCTTTCGGTATGAGCGCTTCGCCTCGAACCAATCCACTATGAAGTTCTGAAGGCTGTCCTTCGAGTCGTCATATTTTTGCAGGTTGGGCACCACCGAGACGAAATTTCTCTCCGCCGGGATGTACAGCACTTTGGGATTTGTCAGCCGCTCGGTCTTAAAGAAGAACACCTCCTTCTTCACAAAACCCGAGGGATTGCAGGAGTTCAAATCAAATTCAAGGGGAATGGTATCATTCTCGTCCCAGTTGTATGCAAAGGCGATGTTGTCGCCCTGATAGAATATGCGCGAGTCGTCTTGCAGGTAGCCCTCCATCCGATGATAGCTGACCATTCTGTCCATCACGCTGCGGGCAAAGAGATACGACTCTTCGAGCTCGTGCTTGTTTTTCTCTAACCAAGAGCAGAAACTGATAATCTTGGCGATGGTGCTTTTACCACTGCTTTGAGGGCCGATGAAGACGTTTACCTTCTTCAACCTTATGTCGGCATCCAGTATAGGTCCCACGTTATGGATGATTAGGCGGAGCATTTTGTGGACAGTGAATGGTGAATTGTGAACAGTGAACGGACAAATGGGGGTGAACAGATAAATCTAAAATCTATATTCTAAATTCTCAACTCCCTTCAGTGTATAATTTTGAAAATTAGCTCTTTGAGCAGTTCAGAGTCGGGGACGGTGCCGGCGTTGCGGATGCCTTTGCTGCGGAGGTCGGCATCGTTGAGGTAGCCGATGCAGGAGGCGAGTTTGGGGAGGGAGTAGTTGGCGGCGGCGGCGGCGTAGTCTTTCACGAAGTAGGGGTTCACCTTGAGGACCGAGGCGGCCTGGGTCTTGTCCTCGAGCTGGTGGTAGAGCATAATCTTGACGAAGTAGGCGTAGAGGTTGGGCAGGACCAGCTGGATGGGGTTGTCTTTGGGGTTGGCGGCGAAGTGGTTGACAATGCGGTTGCACTTCACCGGGTCGCGGCGGCCGATGGCGGCCTGGAGCTCGAAGACGTTGTAGTCCTTGCTGATGCCAATGTTGCGGTCGATGACGTTTTCGTCGATGACGGGGCCGGCCTCGGGGTGGTCGGGCGAGGCGTTGGGAAGCGAGATAAAGACTTTGGAGAGCTCGTTGGCGATTTTTCCGAGGTCGTTGCCGAGGCTTTCGGACAGGAGGACGGCGCCTTTTTGGGTGATGGTGTAGCCGTGCTGGTTGACGAAAGTGCCAATCCAGTCGGGCACCTG
>DCJB01000085.1 GCA_002317325.1 Bacteroidales bacterium UBA1711 | reverse complement strand
TAATTGTCCCCTGCCCGTAAAAAAAACGTAAATCTGAAAAACATCTATCCGGCACACCATAAACATAGATAACGAATGCAAAACCAACTCGTTGACGGCATTGCTGCCGCCACATCTTCCCACACCCCAAAGGAGGATTACCGATGCTATCACTTCAGACAGTCGGTCACGACACTTTGGAACCAACAACCCGCCACTACGAACCGGAGGCCGGCGAACCGGAAGGGGTTCATTGGGGACAGGTTCATGAGAGCCGGATAGGTTCTGACGAACCAAAACAAAACACTGGCACACATAAATGAGTATTTGTGGAAGAAACAAGCACACTGCCACGGCAGTTTTCATGTGCGCCAAATTAAAATTTTGTCACAATTATAAATATATTCCGTATCTTTGCAAACCGAATTACAAATTTAAACCACAACTTTAAAATTGTCAGAATGAGATATGGAAATATGATTAACAGGACGTTAAAAGATGCAATAGCTCGCGCTTTCGATTATTTCCCTGTAGTGACAATTACCGGGCCACGGCAATCTGGCAAGACCACATTGTGCCGTGTGCTATATGGGGAACTTCCTTACACCAACTTGGAGGATATGGCAACGCTGGCAGAGGTTCAGTATGATCCGAAAGCTTTTCTGACCAAATATCCTCAAGGAATGATCATTGATGAGGCACAGCGGTTTCCTGAGATATTTTCATATCTGCAAGTCTTGGTAGACGAGGACCGAATGCAGGGCCGCAAAGAGAGGCATTTCGTCGTGACAGGGAGTGCCAACTTCTCCCTGATGCAGCACCTTTCGCAATCGATGTCGGGAAGAACGGCCGTTTTTTCGTTGTTGCCGCTTTCTACGGAAGAGCTGAAAGGAGTGGGGCCAGCGCCTGCCACAGACGAATGCATGCTCCGCGGGGGCTATCCTGCGGTATGGACGAACGAAGATGCGGGCCGGCAGATGCTGCTGAGCAACTATTACACCACATACGTCGAACGAGATCTGCGCCAGCTGGCCAATATCAAGGATCTGCGTCAGTTCCATACTTTCGTGCGGCTGTGTGCGGGGAGAGTCGGCTCGGAGTGCAACGCATCGGCACTGGCTGTGGAGACGGGGGTAAGCGTTCCCACCATCCAGTCGTGGCTCAGCATCCTACAGGCTTCCTACATCATCCACCTGCTGCCGCCCTATTATGCCAACCTGCGCAAGCGCCTGGTGAAGACCCCCAAGATATACTTCTACGACACGGGCCTGGCCTCATGGCTGCTCGGCATACAATCGGCAGAACAGATGGCGACACATCCGTTGAGGGGCAATCTATTTGAGAATATGGTGGTGAACGACCGAATGAAACATTATACCAACAAGGGTCTTGTGCCAGATCTGTATTTCTACAGAGACCAGCAGCAACACGAGGTGGACTTGCTCGATATTCAGCCCGATGGGAAGATTAATGCCTGTGAAATCAAGTCGGGGAAGACATTCCGCACCGACTATTTCGATGGGTTGCACTATCTGCAGAAATTGATGCCCGATGCCATCAATTCCACGATGGTCATCTATGATGGCGACCAGGAATCCGACCAACCCACAGACGGAATAGTGAATTTCAGAAACCTCTGACCCATTGTGCCCGAACACGGCTCAAAGGGGGCAGGTTCTGACGAACCAAAACAAAACACCTGCACACAGAAGTGTGCATATGAGGAAGAAACATGCACACTGCCACGGCAGTGTGCATGTGCGCCAGTTTTTACATCAAAGGGAGATCAACGCAGATTTTTTGTAATTTTTATCTCGTAACGAAGATTGGCTTCCTTTATTGCGACGCGCGTTGGGAGGAAGCCTTTTCGGCGGTGGCGCAGTATGGCCATGCCCACAAGGCGGTGGTGGGCACCAGCAGCGCTGCGGCAAGGAGGAGCCGGCGGCACTTGAATTGCTGTCTGCGGGAGCGGACTGCAAGTCCTACGCAGCAGAAGAGTCCGAGGAGGCTGTATAGCCCCACCGAGAGCAGGGTGAGCTCAATTGAGTAGATGTTGGCGAGGCTCTGAGCCAGCCACAGGAAAAAGTTCGCCACTGACAGTGCTGCAAAGGGGTAGAGGAACAGGCGGAGGCTGCGGCTGTTGAAGCGGCTGGCGCCGTTGATTTGCTCGTGGCGGAAGAAGAGCAGGAGCATCATGGCGAGGTTGGGGTAGGTGAGCGCCGTGAGGGCGATGGCTGCTGATAGTCCGCGGGGCTGCTGCCGCAGTTCGCTCCAAGCCGCGGGCAGGGCGGCGAGGAGGCAGCCGATTTTGAGCGCCGTTTCCCATGCGGACGGCACCGCGCGCGGGGAGAGCCGGTTGGCGAGGGGGGCGATGGAGGCGACGGCCAGCAGCAGTCCGAGGGCGACGGGGAGCGGCATCTGCCTCGGGCCGTCGGGCTGCCGCCCCCGTTCCAAGCCGATGAGTCGGTTGACTACTATGGCGGTGAACCCGTTGCCTGTGAGTGCAAGCAGCAGCGGCACGGGGCGGAACTGCCGCTGCCGTGCCATTTCCACGCAGAGCAGGGTCAGGAAGATGACGATTGGGATGAGCAGCTGCAGATGTACGGCTGTTTGGACTGTAGGGCTTGCCGACAGGAGGAAGGGCTTTGCTGCTGAGGCTGCCGCATCGAAAAGCAGGCAGACAATGCTGATGATGAGGCAGGCCTTGAATCCCTTGGTGAGGGCGGGCTGGGGCGAGTTGCTATTGTAGGACATACTGCTTTTGGGTTAGAATTTGAACATTTGGTCGAACTTCACCTCCTTTGCCGGTCCGTAGGGTTTGAGGGAATTGAGGGAGAACTTCTTTATGTTGCCCGAAATCAGGGTGAGGCGGGGCCGCCCTTGGACGTATTTTTGGTGGAAGGCCTTCAGGTCGTCCAAGGAGAGGGCGGCAATCCTGTCGGTGAGGGCGGCGCGGGCGTCGTGGGTGTAGCCCAGCTCCATTCGGTCTCTCACAAATTCGGGCAGGCGGCGGAAGTCGATGTAGTTGCTGTTGCGGGCGGTGATGAGGTTTTCCTTGGCCGCCTCGAACTTGTCTTGGCGTATGGGCAGGGTGTCCATCAGGCCGTTCATGGCCTCGAGGCCGTCAATGGTCTTGTCGCACTGGGTGCCGAGGAAGAAGCGCAGGACGCAGGGGTTGGCACGGAAGGGGTCGGCGCGCAACCATGCCGAGGTGTGGTAGCCTAAGGAGCGGAACTCTCTGATTTCTTGGAAAACGATACTGTTCATCCCGCTGCCGAAGTATTCGTTGAAGAGGCTGAGGGCGGCTTGGTCGGCGGTGTCGTAGAGGAGCGAGGGGACGAGGATGCTGATGTTGGACTGGAGGAACTTGCGGTTGGTGCAGTAGAGGACTTGCGATTTCTTGGGGAACGACATCTTGAAGTCGCGGCGGGCGAGGTCGGAGACCCCCTCCTCGCGCAGCAGCCCGTGCTTCAACAGCAGGGAGGCGAGGCTGCCCCCGTCGGTGTTGCCGCTGAAGGTGGCGTAGCCGTTGCGGCCGAATATCTTCAGCACTTCGCTGTGCAGTTGCTCGGGAGTGCGGTTGCGCCATTCCTTGGCGGGCGTTTTGCGCAGATAGGAGGACTGCTTGCCGTACACGGCATACTCGCTGAGTGCCTCATCCCAGTTTTCGGCGCTGTTCTTTACGCTCTTTTTTTCGCCGTCGGACATGATGCGGTAGAGCCGTTCAATCTGTTTGGCGTCGTGGGTGGGGCGGAAGAGGCGGGCCGCCACAATGCCGAGGATGGTGTCGATGTTCTGCTCCGGTCCGCTGATGCAGAGGGTGGTGTGGTCGCTGGTGGTGCTGACGGAGAAGGAGCCGCCGGCCAAGTCCAGTTCCAGCGCCGACCGGGCATGGTCCTTGCCGTCGGCGCCCAGTTCTTCGAGGTATGCGAAAGCCCGCTTCAGGTCGTAGTCGTCCATGTCGCCGTAGCGGTAGGTGATACAGAGGTCGAAGAGGTCGTTTCGGGGGTTGGGTGCCGAGTAGATTTTGCAGTGCGAGGTGGCGTCGGTGACGGCAATGTCGTTGTCGAAGTCAATCACTTGTGGCTTAATGGGGTCGGGCTTGGAGGCGGCGATGGCTTTGGCGAAGGGCGACTGGCAGTCTTTGTTCACGGCTTCGAGGCGCTTCCAGTCGGGCTTCACGGCTCCGTCGCCCTTGGGGAATCCCATTTTGGAGCGGATGAGGGTGCAGCGGTTGCGGTCGAAGTACTTGTTTGCCACCCTGATGATGTCCTCGCGGGTGAGGCCCTGCCACCGTTGGCAGTCGGCGAGCCACTGGTCGTAGTCCGAGCCTTCCAACTCGAGCGTGAGGAAGAGCGAGGCGAGGCCGTCGAGCGACTCGGCATTCCGTTGCCGATCCAGGACCGCCTTCAGTTTCACCGACTCGATGAGGTCGTCGGAGAAGTTGCCCTGCTTGATGCTGTCGAGGCAGTCCCAGACCACCTGCTCGGCTTTCTCGTGGCTCTGACCCACCAGGTTGGGGGCGTAGATGATGATGTTGCGGCCTGCCTCGGCGAATGACAGGGGGGTGTGCAGCGCCACCAGCAGGCGGCCTTGGTTGGCGGCTTTGGCCAGCAGTCCGCTGTTGCCGCCGATGATGGAGGCGAGCATATTGAGGGCGAGGTAGTCGGAGTCGCGGGGCGTTACGCCGGGGAAGATCATCACGCCCATCTTGACCGGGGTCTGCCGCACGTCCACCACCTTCTGCCGGTCGAACTGGGGCAGGTCGTAGGCGGGCTGCCGGGGCAGCCGGCCGCTGCGCCACGAAGAGAACTTGTCCTCCACCAGCCGCCGTGCCTCGGCGGTTCTGAAGTCGCCCACGAGGATGAGTGTCATATTGTTGGCCACATAGTAGGTGTTGAAGAACTCCTGCATTTCGCGCGGCTGGGGGTTCTTCAGGTGGTCTGAGAGGCCTATGATGCTGCGGCTGTAGGGGTGGCTGCCGAAGGCCTCCTTGAGGAAAGACTGGCTGAAGGCGCAGCCTACCTGGTTCTCGTACATATTCTTCTCCTCATAGACGGCCTCCAGTTCGGACTGGAAGAGGCGGAAGACGGGGTTGCGGAACCGCTCGGCATACACCTCCATCCAGTTGGCCAGCTGGTTGGAGGGGAGGGTGTTGTAATAGACCGTGTAGTCGTAGGAAGTGCCGGCGTTGAGACCTGTGCAGCCCATCTTCTGCAAGATGGCATCCACCTCGTTGGGGATGGCGTACTGCGAGGCGGCGATGTTCAGCCGGTTAATCTCCTGCTGGACGGCCTTGCGGCGCTTGGCGTCCTTGGCGGCGTGGAGGCTGTCGTAGGCGCGGCTGATACTGTCGAGGTAGAGGCTCTCCTCGCCCCAGTTGGTGGTGCCTATGCGGTCGGTGCCTTTGAACATGATGTGTTCGAAATAGTGGGCCACGCCGGTGGCGGAGGGTTTCTCGTTCTTGGAGCCGGCGCGCACCACCACGCAGCCGTTGATGAGGGGCTGGCTGTGTTCCTCGCACAGCACGACCCGCAGCCCGTTGGGCAGGGTGAAGGCGGAGTAGGGGATAGGCTGTTGGGCGGCGGCGCACCAGGCGGCGGCGGCGAGCATTAGGAAGACAAGTCTCTTCATGGTATTGATAGTGTTAGGTTGAATCAGTTCAGGGATACGGTTTCGGGTCGGCGGGCAGATGTGTTATTCCATCCCATTGCCTCGTCCAGCAATTAGTTGATTCAGGTGCAATTGTAGGAGAAGATAGATACGCTGCGGGTTATTTGGGCGAAAAAGCGCCGTTTTGCTCTGCAAAGATACGAATAATATCTCACTTTGTGGTTTTTTTTGGTGAGAGAGCAGCATTGCAAGATTGCTTTTATGGGTGGGCGGCTGTTATTAGTGACAGATTTCGGGATTTGACGATGTGCAGGTTTTCATGTTGCTGCATGGGATTGTGAGGCAGAGCGGGGTTCTGCCGTGGAGCGGTATCGGGAGAATAATTGCTGCGGAGAGAGATGCGCGGGGGCGTAAAAAAACACGAGAGACACCCGGAAGGGAGTCCCTCGTGAGGCCGGCGGCGGAGCCGCCGGGTTGGTTCGGGGGGGTTATGCGCCGATTTTGGCGGTGTAGGCGGCGGCGTCCATGAGGGCGTCGATGTCGGCCACGTTGGCGGGCTTCACCTTGATAATCCAGCCGGCGCCGTAGGGGTCGTTGTTGATGGCGGAAGCGTCGTCGAGGGCGCTGTTGAACTCAACCACCTCGCCGGTGACGGGCATGAGGAGGTCGGCCACGGTCTTCACGGCCTCGACGCTGCCGAAAGCCTCGCCGGCTTCGACGGTCTCGCCCTCGCAGGTGACGTCAACAAAGACGATGTCGCCGAGCTCGTGCTGGGCGTAGTCGGTGATTCCGATGAGGGCAAATTCGCCTTCCATGCGCACCCATTCGTCGTCCTGGGTGTACTTCAGATTTTGAGGAATGTTCATTGTTCTATAGTTTTACGTGTTTGTGATATGTTCGTTATCCTGCTGCAAAAATACGCATTTTCGGCTGTTCTGCAAACTTTTTTTCTCAATGTCGTTTTTTTTTTCTACTTTTGCGTCATCAAAGAATGCCTTGAGAAAAGCCGGTTCTCTACTGTAGCGGCAGGTTTTCAGGGTTTTCCGATTTCTTTCAATTTTTTCAGCTTCCCACTATTTTCCGCAATCACGCATTGTTTCGCTTATGTACAGCAAAGCAGAATTAGAAGCCAAGGCCCATATTGAGCTCATCAATATCGCCAAGGAGTTGGGCATTGCCCGCGCAACCCGTCTTGGCGCCCAAGAGTTGGTTTATAAGATTATAGAGCTTCAGTCCGAGAACCCCGAGGCGCTCACCAAAGAGCAGGAGGAGAGGAAGGCGGCAGCCGCCGAGTCGTCCCGCCAGAAGCGGGAGCGCATAAAGCCCGTTGCCGCGGCCTCAACCGCCAAGGGCGTCGGCGCTCGCAAGCAGCGCGCCGACAAGTCGGCCGCGCAGCCCAAGGAGTCCGCCGCGTCGGCGAAGGAGCCGGCTTCGGCCGAGCAGTCCTCCGACATCAGCATAGTTGACCTCGACATTCCCGTGATACCCGACATACCCGACGTTCTGATGCCATCGGGGCGGCCCGTGCGCAGCCGCGAGAAGGCGGCTGCCGAGCAGTCCGCAGCCGCTGTCGAGGCGTCCGACTTTGCTGGCGAGCCGGCCGCCGCCGCTGCCGCTGCCGAGGAATCCGCCCAGTCGGGCCGCAAGCGCGCCCGCGCCAAGAAGTCCGCCGCCAAGGCGGGCGGGGCTGCCGCCGCAGCGCCCGACGCGCCCGCAGCGCCCGCCGGGGCGGGCGAGGCTGCCGAGGCGGGCGGGACTGTCGAGGCGGGCGTCGAGAAGAGGTCCGACAAAGATTCCGACAACGCACGCCGCCGCAGCGACAGGGCCGACCGCAACGATAGCAAAGAACGAGGCGACAAGGGCGACAAGGGCGACAAGAAGAAGCCTCAGAATGACAAAGATTCCGTCCCGAAAGAGGGCAAGCAGTCCCAGCCTCAGGCGGCGAAGCAGCCGCAGGCGCCGAAGCCCGCCCCCAAGGCGTTTCCCTTCGAGACCGAAGGCGTGGTGGAGGTAGAGGGGGTGCTCGAACTCTCTTCCGACGGCGGCGGCTACGGCTTCCTCCGCTCCTCCGACTACAACTACCTCGCTTCGCCCGACGACGTGTATGTGTCGGCCCAGCAGGTGCGTTCCGCCGGTCTCAAGCCCGGCGACACGGTGCGCTGCACCGTGCGTCCGCCAAAGGACAACGAGAAGTACTTCATCATGATAAAGGTGCTGGAGGCGAACGGCCTCTCGCCCGAGCGCATAAAGGACCGCGTTCCATTCGAGTCGCTCACCCCCCTCTTTCCCGAGGAGAAGTTCAACCTCTTGGGCCATCCTCACGAGACGTATTCCTCGCGGATAGTGGATATGTTCGCCCCCATAGGCAAGGGGCAGCGCGGCCTGATCGTGGCGCAGCCGAAGACGGGCAAGACCACCCTCCTCAAGGAGGTGGCCAACGCCATAGCCTTCAACCACCCCGAGGTCTATCTGATGGTGCTGCTCATCGACGAGCGCCCCGAAGAGGTGACGGATATGCAGCGCAGCGTCAAGGCCGAGGTGATAGCCTCCACCTTCGACGAGCCCGCCGACCGCCACGTCCGCATTGCCAACATCGTGTTAGAGAAGGCCAAGCGCCTCACCGAGTGCGGGCACGATGTGGTGATAGTCCTTGACTCCATCACGCGCCTCGCCCGTGCCTACAACACTGTGCAGCCCGCTTCGGGCAAGGTGCTTTCGGGCGGCGTGGAGGCCAACGCCCTCCAAAAGCCCAAGCGCTTCTTCGGCGCCGCCCGCAACATAGAGAACGGCGGATCGCTCACCATCATCGCCACGGCCCTCACCGAGACGGGCAGCAAGATGGACGACGTCATCTTTGAGGAGTTCAAAGGGACGGGCAACATGGAGCTCCAGCTCGACCGCAAGATGGCAAACAAGCGCCTCTTCCCCGCCATAGACATAGTGGTCTCGGGCACCCGCCGCGACGACCTGCTCATTCCCGCCAAGCTTCAGAGCCGCACCCTCGTGCTGCGCAACCAGCTCACCGACATGACCCCAATCGAGGCCATGGAGTTTATACTGAAGAATATGCACCACACCCGCAGCAACGAGGAGTTCCTGCTCACCATGGACAAATAGGCGGCCGCAGCCATGAAGAGAGGATTTGGAAGCGACAACCACTCGGGCGTAAGTCCCGAGGTGCTGGAGGCCATTGCCGCCGCCAACACCGACCATGCCCTGGCCTACGGCGACGACGAGTACTGCCGGCGTGCGGAGCAGCTGTTCCGCGACACCTTCGGCCCCGAGGCCAAGGTCTATTTCGTCTTCAACGGCACCGGTGCAAACGTGCTGAACATCGATGCCATGTGCAGGTCGCACCACGCTGTGGTGTGCGCCGAAACCGCCCATATCAACGTGGATGAGTGCGGCGCCCCCCAGCGGGTGACAGGCTGCAGGCTGCTGCCCGTGGATACGCCCGACGGAAAGCTCACCCCCGCCTCGGCCGAGACCCGCCTCCACGGCTTCGGCTTCGAGCACCACTCGCAGCCCCGCGCCATCAGCATTTCCAACCCCACCGAGCTCGGCACACTCTACACCCTCGACGAGATCGGGGCGCTGGCCGACCTCGCCCACTCGCGTGGGATGTACCTCCACATGGATGGGGCGCGCCTTGCCAACGCCGCAGTGGCTTTGGGCTGCTCTTTCAGGCAGATGACCACCGACTGCGGAGTCGATTGCCTCTCTTTCGGCGGCACCAAGAACGGGCTGCTAATGGGGGAGAGCGCCGTTGTCCTCAACCCCGCTTTGGACGCAGAGCTCAAGTACCGCCGCAAGCAGATGACCCAGTTGTGCAGCAAGATGAGGTTTATGGCTGTGCAGTTTGAGGCTTACCTCGCCACGGGGCTGTGGCGGCGCAACGCCGAGCACAGCAACCGCATGGCCCAGTTGCTCCTCGGTTCGTTGGAGGGCATTGCCGAGGCCGAGGTGGTCTATCCCGTGCAGGCCAACAGCGTCTTCGTGCGGCTGCCCCGGAAGGTGTGGACCGCCCTACAGGAGGACTACTTCTTTTACGACTGGGACGAGGCCGACAACGTGGTGCGGTGGATGTGCTCCTTCGACACCACGGCAGACGACATCGCGCGCTTTGTGGAGGCGCTGCGCCGCCGTATTGCCGAGGCGAAGGGAAGAATTTAGAATTAATTAAGAATTAAGAATTAAGAATTAAGAATTTAGAGTTGTTGCTTTGGGGGGGGGGACTTGGATTGTAGAGTGTAGAGGGTAGAGGGTAGAGTTGTTGCTTCGG
>DCJB01000057.1:23272-24286 GCA_002317325.1 Bacteroidales bacterium UBA1711 | reverse complement strand
TTTTTGCGTTATGGGAAGAATTATGGCTATCGACTACGGCAGAAAGCGGACCGGGCTGGCAGTGAGCGACCCCGATCGCATCATCGCCTCGGGTCTGACTACGGTGGAGACCCCGAGGCTGATGGACTTTCTCAACGACTACTGCCGCCGCGAGGCGGTGGACCTCTTTGTGGTGGGCGACCCCAAGCAGATGGACAACACCCCCTCGGAGTCGGCCGCCCTCATCGAGCCTTTCGTGCAGCGGTTGGCCGAGGCCTTCCCCGACAAGCAGGTGGCCCGCATCGACGAGCGCTTCACCTCCAAGCTGGCTTTCCGCGCCATGATTGACGGCGGACTGAAGAAGAAGCAGCGGCAGGACAAGGGCATGATTGACCAGGTGAGCGCCACTATCATGCTGCAAGACTTTATGCGGAGCCTCTGACCCCGCCCCCAGCAAGCAAGTGCACATCTAACGACCGAGAACAATAAAACATCTGACTGACCCATGATATTACCTATTACCGGCTACGGCCACCCCACGCTGCGCAAGGTGGCTCAGCCTATCGACAAGGACTATCCCGAACTGAAGCAGCTTATCGCCAATATGTATGAGACTATGTACGCCGCCGAAGGCGTGGGGCTGGCCGCACCACAGGTGGACCTCTCTATCCGCTTGGTGGTCATCGGTTTCCGCCCCTACGACGAGAAGACCGACACCTACGGCCCCGTCAGTGAGGAACATACGCTCATCAACCCCGAGATTGTGGAGTATGTGGGCGAGAAGCAGTACTACAACGAGGGCTGCCTGAGCATTCCCGACCTCCACGAGGACGTGCTGCGCACCGAGGGGGTGCGCGTGCGCTGGCAGGACGAGGAGTGGCAGCTCCACGAGGAAGAACTGCATGGTTTGCTGGCCCGCGTGGCGCAGCACGAGATTGACCACCTCGACGGCAAAGTCTTCACCGACCGCCTCAGCCCCCTCCGCCGCACCCTCCTCAAACGCCGCCTCACCGACATCGCCGAAGGAAAAGTAAG
>DCJB01000057.1:13875-23081 GCA_002317325.1 Bacteroidales bacterium UBA1711 | reverse complement strand
CTTTTGTTGGCCGCCTGTGGCCCCTCGCGCGAAGAGCGTGTGAGCCAAATACAAGAATTTGAGGACTCGCTGTTCGGCATCGCCGCCGCCGCCGACCCCGCCGCCGCCGACCGCCTCGCCGACCTCTATGTGGCTTTCGCCGACAAGTACCCCAACGACTCCCTCGCACCTCAGTTTCTGATGAAGGCCGGCGAGGTGCAGAGCAACGTGCTGCACGCCGACCGCGCCGTCGAACTGCTCGACCGCGTGATCGACAACTACCCCGACTTCGAGGACCTCCCCGTCTGCTTCTTCCTCAAAGGCAACGCCTACGACCTGGCCAGCCGCTACGACGAGGCCAAGAAAGCCTATCAGGTGTTCGTCGAGAATTACCCCGACCACTACCTCGCCGAGGGCGCACGGCAGATGATACCGCGCATCGGCATGAGCCCCGAAGAGATGCTGGCCGACATCCTGGCCGACGCCAATGACTCGTTGATTGCCCAGTGAGCGACATCATCAGCATATTGCCCGACAGCGTGGCCAACCAGATCGCCGCGGGCGAGGTGGTGGACCGCCCCGCCTCGGCGGTGAAGGAGCTGCTGGAGAACGCCCTCGACGCCGGCGCCACCGAGGTGAAGCTGGTGGTGAAGGACGCCGGCCGCGCACTGCTGCAGGTGATCGACAACGGCTGCGGCATGAGCGACAGCGACGCGCGCCTCTGCTTCGAACGCCACGCCACCTCTAAGATTAAGAAGGCCGACGACCTCTTCGCCATCCAGACTATGGGCTTCAGGGGCGAGGCACTGGCCTCTATCGCCGCCATCGCACAGGTCGAGCTGCACAGCCGTATGCACGACAGCGAACTGGGCACCGAGGTCGTGATTGAGGGCAGCGAGATAAGGAGCCAGACGACTTGCTGCTGCCCGCCCGGCACCAGCATCGCCGTGAAGAACCTCTTCTTCAACGTCCCGGCACGCCGCAACTTCCTCAAGAAGGAGAGCATCGAACTCAGCCACATCGAGGAGATTTTCCGCCGCGTGGCACTGGTGAACTGCGACGTCGGATTCCAGTTCTACAACAACGGCAAGATGTTGTATGACTTGCGGGCGGGCAACTTCGCCGAGCGTATCAGCCAGATGATGGGCCACAACGCCCCCGAGCGGCTCCTGCCTGTGGAGGAGGAGACCGATGTGGTACGCATTCGCGGCTATGTGGGCAAACCCGAGTTCGCACGCAAGAACCGCGGCGAGCAGTACCTCTTCGTCAACCACCGCTTTGTGAAGCACCCCCTCTTCAGCGCCGCCGTGGAGAAGGCCTACACCGACCTCATTCCCGACCGCTACTACCCCTCTTATTTCGTGCAGCTCGACTTGGACCCCTCGCGTATCGACATCAACATCCACCCCACCAAGACCGAGGTGAAGTTCATTGACGAACAGGCACTCTTCGCCATCATCCGCTCCGCCGCCAAGCGGGCGCTGGGCCAGTTCTGCCTCGCCACGGAGCTGGAGTTCAACCCCTGCACCGACCTCGACCTCTCGCCCGCCCCGAAGGGCTATGTGCCGCGTCAGCCCGAGGTGAAGTACACCCCCGGCTACAGCCCCTTCGCCGACCCTGCCACGGGTGGCGGAAGCGGCCGCACAGGTACGGGGTCGGGTTCGGGCCCGGGGGGGACGAGTATGGCCTCGGGCGGCTCCGCAGCGAGCAAGTGGACCTCTTTCTTCGACATCGGCACCGAGGTGGAGAAAGCCGCTCCCGCCCCGACACTCATTCCTTTGGACGACGAGGCCGCCGCACCCCGCACCGACAGCCCCGCCCGCTGCCTGCAGCTGCAGAACCGCTATATAGTCAGTACACTCCCCTCGGGACTGCTGGTGGTGGACCAGCAGGCCGCCCACGAACGCATCCTCTTCGAACGCCTGTCGGCCCACAAGTCGGCCGCCGCCGCTCAGCAGCTCCTCTTCCCCGTCAACTGCCAGTTCTCACCCGCCGACGCCGACATCTTCTCCGAACTGCTGCCCGACCTCAAGAAGCACGGCTTCGAGATCGGCAGCTTGGGCCAGACCACTTTCGTCATCTCCGCCACACCGCCCGACGTGAAGGAGGGCGACTTGCAGCAGCTCTTCGACCAAATGCTGGCCGACTATAAGTGCTCGATGTTGCAGAAGTTCAGCGACCGCAACCAGTGCCTCTGCCGCACCCTCGCCAAGCAGATGTCCGTGCGTCCCGGCACCCCGCTCCAACAGGAGGAGATGCAGCAGATGGTGGCCGACCTCTTCTGCTGTCAGGCCCCCGCCGTCAGCCCTTCGGGCCGCAAGGTGATGGCCATCATACCCCCCGACCAACTTCTCTAACAATAGTCAATAACCCAAAGTTAAAAACGCCAAGCCTTTATGTCCGACTACGCTCCCCAAGGGTTCAGAATGCTACCCACCGTGGTGAAGAACCTTATCATCATCAACGTCATCTTTTTTCTCGCCACCCTCGTACTCGAAAGGCAGGGCTTCTACAATATCACCAATATGCTGGCACTCAACCCCGCCCTGTCGGGACGGTTCCACGTGTGGCAGTTGGTCACCTATATGTTCATGCACGCCAACGTTGGGCATATCTTCTTCAATATGTTTGCCCTGTGGATGTTCGGTTATGTGCTGGAGAACTACTGGGGAGCACGGCGATTCTTGTTTTACTACTTGGTGTGCGGCGTGGGCGCCGGCTTGGTCAACCTGCTGGTGCCGGGCTGGGACTTCACCGTCGGCGCCTCCGGCGCCGTCTATGGCATTCTGCTGGCCTTCGGCATGATGTTCCCCAACGAGCGCATTTATCTCTACTTCCTCATGCCCATCAAGGCCAAATGGTTCGTGATTGGCTATGCCCTTATCGAACTGTTCGAGGGGGTCTTCAGCACCGGAAACGTGGCACATTTCGCCCACCTCGGCGGTATGCTCTTCGGACTGCTGCTCATCCTTTATTGGCGCAAACACCCCTTCTCGCGCTTCTGATAACACCGCTGCAATGCTCCTCGCCGCCCGGGAGTGACATTTTGTTGCAAATGGGTTACACTTCTGAACCCAAAGGCCTTCCGACGGCTCCGGAGCCACTTTCGGCCTCCTGTTGATAAAAAAAACTTGCAGATTGGAAAAAAAAGCGTACCTTTGCAAACGATTTCGACAGCGAGAAATCGGGTCCCATAGCTCAGTCGGTTAGAGCAGCTGACTCATAATCAGCGGGTCCTTGGTTCGAGCCCAAGTGGGACCACCCCTTTTGAAAATCCGTTATTTCATCATTTCCTATCACTAAATCAACATCCATCATGAATATCGATTGGCAGAATCTTCCTTTCGGCTATGTGAAGACGGACTACAACGTCCGCTGCTGGAACCGTGAAGGACAGTGGGGCGAGATTGAAGTCTCCTCCGAAGAAACCCTCAACATCCACATGGCTGCTTCGAGCCTCCACTATGGTCAAGAGGCTTTTGAAGGCCTGAAGGCTTTCCGTTGCAAGGACGGCAAAATCCGTATCTTCCGTCTCGAAGAAAATGCCGCCCGTCTGCAGAGCACCTGCCGCGGCATCATGATGCCCGAATTGAGCACCGAGCGTTTCAAGGAGATGTGCATCAAGGTGGTGAAGATGAACGAGCGCTTCATTCCCCCCTACGGCACCGGCGCAAGCCTCTACCTCCGCCCACTGCTCATCGGCACCGGCATCACCGTGGGCGTGAAACCCGCCGACGAGTACCTGTTCCTTATCTTCGTCACCCCCGTGGGCCCCTACTTCAAGGGCGGCTTCCAAGCCAACCCCTACGTCATCACACGCGACTACGACCGCAGCGCCCCGCTCGGCACCGGCGTCTATAAGGTCGGCGGCAACTATGCTGCCAGCCTCAAGGCCCACACCTCGGCCTGCCATGGCGGCCAGTATGCCTGTGAGTTCTACCTCGACGCAAAGGAGAAGAAGTATATCGACGAAGCCGGCGCTGCCAACTTCTTCGGCATCAAGAATAACACCTATATCACCCCCAAGAGCACCTCTATCCTGCCCTCTATCACCAACAAGAGCCTCATCCAGCTCGCCGAGGATATGGGCATGAAGGTGGAACGCCGTCCCGTCCCCGTGGAGGAACTGGCAGAATTTGAGGAGTGCGGCGCTTGCGGCACCGCCGCCGTCATCAGCCCCATCGAGCGCGTTGACGACCCCGCCACCGGCAAGAGCTACGTCTTCGGAAAAGAACCCGGCCCCTGGAGCAAGAAACTCTATGAGCGTCTCCGCGCCATCCAGCTGGGCGAATGCGAAGATGTCCACAACTGGAACACCGTCATCGACTGATTATTCAGGTTTTGAGTGTTTTTTTTTCATAAAATGTTTTATAATAGGGTTTGAATTACCTGAAGTCCTGCAGTTTTCTGTGGGACTTTTTTTTATCCACCCCCCCTCCGCTGCCGAATATGAATGTCAGAAAAGCCCTTCTCCTTGTGGCCGCCGCAGCCTCCCTCTGTGCTTCCTGCGCCAAACCAAACCCTCATCTAAACTACGCCACGGTGTCGTTCAGCCCGGAGAATTATATGGACGGAAGCAGGCATGACTTGCTGCGCGACTTGTCGGCCACTATGGTGATGACCGAAGTTGACGGCTCTGAGTCCCGCTTCCACTGGGATACGAACAACTGCGACAGCCTCTTCGTGCACCGACTGCTCCGGCCCGAAGACGGCATCATGGTGCAGCTCATTCTCAAGAAGAACGCCGAATGCCGCCGCGACTCAAACAGTTTCTGTCTCCAGCTGGCATTTTCCCTCCACGACGACCAAGGCATGGTCAAAGATATAGTTTCTCAGCCTTTCTTGCTGACTTTGGATATGAGGACGATGGAAGACTCTGTCGTCAATACGCATACCTTCCGCATCCTCTCCAACTCGTTGGTTTCTGAATATATTTTCTGACGGGTGACTATCGCCCCCTGACGGCAAAGAAAAAGAGGAGGCCCCTCGGACCTCCTCTTTCTTTTCGTTATAAGCGAGTATCAATATTTGTAGAATCCCTCGCCGCTTTTACGGCCAAGGAGCCCGGCACGAACCATCTTGCGGAGCAGCGGGTGTGGACGGTATTTGGGGTCGCCAAACTCTTTGTAGAGCACCTCCATTATGGCCAGATTGACATCATTGCCGATGAGGTCGGCCAAGGCCAAGGGACCCATGGGGTGGTTGGCGCCAAGCATCATGCACTTGTCGATGTCTTCGGCACTGGCTACGCCGTCGGCAAGTATGCCGCAGGCTTCGTTTATCATGGGAATGAGGATGCGGTTGACCACAAAGCCGGGAGCCTCATTCACCTCGACGGGTGTCTTGCCGATGGAGGTGGACAGGTCGATGATGGTCTTGATGACTTCGGGGGTGGTGAGCTGGCCTTTGATGACTTCGACGAGCGCCATTCGGTCGGCGGGATTGAAGAAGTGCATGCCGATGAACTGGCCGGGACGTTTGGTGGCGGCGGCAATCTCGGTGATGCTCAGGCTGGAACTGTTGGTGGCGAAGATGGCCTCGGGTTTGCAGATGCCGTCAAGCTCGCGGAAGACCTCTTTTTTCAGTTCCATGTCTTCAACGGCGGCCTCTATCACGAGGTCGGCATCGGCGAAGGTCGCATAGTCGGTGGTGGTGGTGATGTTGGCGAGCAGGGCATCTACGGCTTCTTGTGTCATTTTGCCTTTTTCAACCAACTTGGTGTAGGATTTGGAAATGGAACCCATGGCTTTGTCTAAGCTGGCCTGGGTTCTGCTCTTCATGACGACGGGCATCTTGGCTGCGAAGGCTTTGACTATGCCTTTGGCCATGGTGCCGGTGCCGATTACATAGATTTTCATGGTATTGAAGTTATTAGATGTGTGTTGATACTATTTGCCTTGGAACTGGGCTTTGCCTTTGCTGAGGAAGGCAGCCATGCCGGCTTTCTGGTCCTCGGTGGCAAAGCAGCGGCCGAAGAGCCTGTTTTCGTATGCGATGGCTTCGGCGGTGGGAAGGTCGTATCCGTCGTTGATGCACTGTTTGGCGTAGGCTACCGCAACAGGGGCGTTGGCACTGATGGCCTCGGCAAGCTGCTTGGCGGCGGGCATAAGCTCGCCGGGCTCATAGACGGCGTTGACTAACCCGATTCGCAGCGCCTCGTCGGCCTTGATATTCTTGCCGGTGAAGATGAGCTGCTTGGCCATGCCCATGCCCACTAATCGGGCCAAACGGACGGTGCCGCTGAAGCCCGGAATGATGCCAAGACCGACTTCGGGCTGACCGAAGCGGGCATTGCTGGAGCAGATTCGGATGTCGCAGGCCATGGCTATCTCGCAGCCCCCGCCGAGGGCAAAGCCGTTCACGGCCGCTATGACGGGAATGGGGAGCGTCTCTATCTTGCGGAACACGTCGGCGCCACGCTTCCCGAAGGCGAATCCTTCCCCCTCGTCGAGGTGGGCCATCTCGCTGATGTCCGCACCGGCTACAAACGACTTCTCTCCGTCGCCGGTGATGATGAGGACTCGGGTGCCGGCTGGAAGGGCGTCTATGGCTTGGCCTATCTCGCCAAGTATGGCGCTGTTGAGCGCGTTGAGGGTCTTGGGAGCGGAGATGGTCAGGGTGGCAATCGCTCCGTCTTGTTCTATCTTTAGGTAGTTGTACATGGGGGCTGTGTTTGTATTTCAGTTTGCAAAGATACGACTTTTTTTCCATTTATTAAGACCGTCACCCGTTTTTTTCTTCTCCTACGTACCCTTTCCGCCCGTGAACGCCCCTCTATGCAGGGAAGCACCGCTTTTTTGCTTGCTATTTGTGAAAAAATTCGTACCTTTGCAATTGAAACAGGACAAGTCGTCCTTCTGACCCAAAAGCTGTTATCACCTGATGGAAAAGAGAATAGGCACTATCACTATACTTGTGGCAGACCGCGCGCGCTCTGCTGAGATTAATCTTTTCCTTTCGGATTTCTCCGATATTGTCCTCTGCCGGCAGGGTCTGCCCTTCCGAGGGAGGGACGTGGCGGTTATCTCCCTCATCGTGGAGGGTACGCCCGACCGTATCAACGCGCTTACGGGGAAACTGGGACGGATTGTGGGGGTGGAGACGAAGGCGGTTCTCGCCAAATCGATTTGAGTATTTGGTCGTCTGCCTCTGCCGCCCCCCCCCCGACGGTTTCTTGTGGGTGAGGCGTGCTTCTCTGTGTGAAGTAGATAACTAAAAAATATAACTGCTATGAGACATCAAAACTTTATCGACCGCGACAAACTGTATGGCTTGCTGCAAAACAATGTTCCGACGGAATCGGAACTGAACGACATCCTGAATAAGGCCCGCCTGTTGAAGGGGCTCAGCCTCGAGGATGTGGCTAAACTGCTGTGCGTGGAGGATGAGGCCGACATCAGGAAGATTTTGGACACCGCCCACTTCTGCAAGGAGGAAATCTACGGTCGCCGACTGGTGCTCTTCGCCCCCATCTACACGGGCAACGCCTGTGTGAATAACTGCGTCTATTGCGGCTTCCGCCGCGACAATAAGTCGCTGCTCCGCAAGGTGCTGTCGATGGACGAGATTGAGCAGGAGACGCAGCAGATTCTGCGCATGGGACACAAGCGCGCACTGCTCATCTGCGGCGAGAGCCCACGCAACAACGCCGACTATATGGTGGAGGCTATACGCCGCTGCTATGCCGCACGCGACGAGAAGGGCAGCAGCATCCGACGTATCAATGTCGAACTGGCTCCTATGAGTGTGGAGGACTTCGCCAAGCTGAAGGCCGAGAAAATCGGCACTTATGTGTGCTTCCAGGAGACTTACGATCCCGTGGAGTACTCGAAATTCCACCCCGCCGGCACGCCTAAGGGCGACTATCTGTACAGGCTCACCTGCATGGACCGCGCACAGGAGGGCGGCATCAACGATGTGGGTCTGGGCGTGCTATTCGGCCTCACGGATTATAGGTTCGAGATTCTCGCCATCATGGAGCACGCTCGTCACCTCGAGGAGGACTACGGCTGCGGCCCACACACGGTCAGCTTCCCCCGTATCGAACCCGCCGAAGGCACCCCGTTCAGCCTCCCCGAGAATATTCCGCACCCCGTCTGCGACAAGGACTTTATGAAGATTATCGCCATCATCCGCATCGCTATGCCTTACACCGGTATTATCATCTCTACCCGCGAGACCCCGGCTATGCGCGACCAGCTGGTGAAGTACGGCGTGAGCCAAATCAGCGCCGCCAGCGAGACTAACCCCGGCGGCTACGATGCCGGCGAGGGCAGCACCGATGCCGAAGACCACAAGAAAACGGGCGCCCAGTTCACACTCGGCGACCACCGCTCGCTCGACGAGGTTATCAGCATGATGATTGACGGCGGCTATATCCCCAGTTTCTGCACGGGCTGCTACCGCAAGGGCCGCGTGGGAGCCGACTTTATGGATCTGGCTAAGCCCGGCTTGATTAAGGAGTACTGCAAACCAAATGCAATGTTCACCTTCCGCGAGTACCTCGAAGATTATGCCAGCCAAGAGACTAAGGCCAAGGGTCTGGAACTGCTCAAGCAACTGACGCAGACCTTCCCGAAGGAGGAACTGAAAAAACGTGTGGAGGGCAACCTCTGCAAGATCGGCGAAGGCGAGAGAGACCTCTATTTTTAGTCGCCATCGCCGAGACGAAAGGAGGGGCGCTTCCGTTTCGGAGACACCCCTCCTTTTTGGTCATCAGTGGATTATTAGTGCTTCTTCTTGCCTCTCTGCCAGTCGAAGAAGAGCATTCCGGCAGTCCACAGCAAGGCAACTACCAGCGTCCAAACAGGGAGCGTCATATCGAGAAGAAGAGCTCTTTGTGACTGTTCCAGTCCATCATTATCTGGCGGAACTCGGCGTACTCGGCGGGGGTGATGACGGCTTTTCGGAGACGGAGGCTGCGCGTGATGAGCAGCTTGCGGCCGCTCTGCTTGATGATGACGTTGATGCTGCCGACGGAGGGCAGCGTATAGTCAATGTTGACGTCTCCGCCAAGGAGTTTGGCTTCTTTGGGCAGCTCGATGGTGTAGTGGTAGAACTCGCTCTCGGTCTTCACCTGCACTTCGCTCTCGCGGCTGGGCTGCAGGAAGGCCGGGTTGATGTGCAGCCCCTCTTTTTCTTCGGGCAGGGCTATGCGGACGTAGTTCTCGGTAATGGTGTCGGGCTTCCACTCGATGCTCTTGTCTATATAGACCGACTGCGGGAGC
>DCJB01000057.1:0-13729 GCA_002317325.1 Bacteroidales bacterium UBA1711 | reverse complement strand
CTGTGGAGAAGCCCGCTTGGTTGAGTAGGGCGGCAAGGAGGCCGGTTTTGTCGATGAAGGTGCCGCAGTTGCTGCGGAACACGTCGCCAGCAGGGGTCATGGCGTAGTCGGTGCGGGCCGGGTCAACGGGGTTGAGGCGGACATAGTCAACCACCCAGTCGCGAATGCTCTCGAGGGTCTGCAGGTCGCCCTCCCTCTTGAGGCTGGAAAGCAGCGTGGCCGCTTCGGGGAGCGCGGTCTCGGCTTTGAACGAAGGCTTGTCGCCTATCATAAAGACCACATCACGGTCTCTCTTGACTGGCATATAGGGGTCGATGTGTTTTTGCGGGAGGTCGGTGTGGGTCTCTGTGTGGCCGTCGGGATAGCGTATCTCGTACCGCTTGACAGGGCAGTCCTGCTGCAGGTCGAAGGCGACGGAGAGCATGGGACTCTTGCGGTGGATGGTGTAGTCGAGGACGATGGTGCAGTTGTACTCAAGGGCGGTGTGGACGATGGCCATTTCTCTGATTCCGTTGAGACGGCCGCAGTCGGCACATTCTGAGGGAAGCTGCAGCACAAAGGCGTTCTTGGGGGTCTGCACCCGTGTGCCGTCGGCACGCACGGTGTAGCACTCGTTGATTTTCAACTCCTCAAATGCAGGGTTGTAAGTGATGAAGGTTTCGCCTTTGTCTGCGTATGCCGTGATGGCGCGGTTGCGGATGAGCTTTATCTCTTTCCGATACCTGATGTCTATGGTTTTGTCGCTATTGACTTTGTAGCTGCGGCGTATGAGGAGGTATTCGGCATCGGGCTGCGTGGCCTGCGCAGCGCAGGTGAGCGCGAAAACAATCAATAGGGCGAGTGAGGTTATCTTTTTCATGTTCGAGAAGTGTTGGGTTCTATGGTTGTTGCTACTTGGTGAGTATGGCGGGTGTGTGGGCAAGGGTCTGCTGATTCTTGACTACTTGACGGAAGACGGGCCAGTCCGCCGCTTCGTATATGCGTTTGCCCAGCATGACGGTCTCGGCGAAGATGAGCTTGTCGCCTTCCAACCAGTACTGGCAGCCGAAACTGGCGGCAGGGTCGGCCACTCCGCAGATGTAGGGGTAGTGGAACTGGGTGTATGTGTCGGGAAGGGTGATGGTGTCGCTTATCTGGACCAGCCTCGAACAGGCATCGGCAAAGGGCTGGGTGCGGCTCGCCGGGTCGGTGTTGAAGTTCAGGTGGCTCATGGCGCGGCCGTAGAAGTTGCGGGCCGAAAACGGGGTGAAGACGAGGGTCTTCCCATCTACGATGGCGTATTTGGGTATGGTGTATTCGTAGGTGATGGTGACGGGCTGTTCAAGGTACTTGTCGTTGTCGGTGTGGGTGATTTTGGTGATTCTTGCCCGAGGGTCGATACGCAGCAGTTCGGTTTCGAGGTTCTGCCTCCATTCGGCGGTGCGGCCGGCAAAGACCCCCCGAACCGCACGGTCACTCTGCCCTTCGGCGGTGATGGTGATGGCGCCGCTGAGTGTGCCTTCTTTGTCAATGGCACTTTTGGCGGCAATACGAATGTAGTGGTTCTCGGGTGTGGAGATGGGGGTGTACATCAGGTCGGCTCCCCCGGGCAGTCCCATGAGGTAGCCTTGCTGCTGTTCGGCACTCGACCACAGCTCACGGACGTTTGGCACCCAGGTCGGGTCAAGCATCTCGTACTTCCCGTTTCGCAGCTGTACCGCACAGACGCTGTGGTTGAACTGGTCGGCCGGGATGCGGTCTATCCGCTCGTGAGCCATGGTCATGGCTGCGTAGGCCTTGAAGCCCGCAGCCCGCAGCATACATACCAGCATCCCCGCTTTGTCTTTGCACACCCCGGCACGGTCGGTGAAGTTCATGTCGGCTTTGTGGAGCGTGTAGCCCTCGCCGGGCCCCATACTGATGCCGGCATAGCGGATGTTGTCGGCTACCCAGTGGGTGAGTATGCCGATGCTGTCGCGCTCGGTGGCGGCCGATCGGAGCAGCTCTTCTACTTTGGCTTTGACTTCGGGAGTGGGAACAAAACTGCCGTAATCTTCATTCACCCCGTAGAACCACATGGACTTGGCCTCCCAGTTGGGACTGGTGCTGAGCAGCAGCTTGCACTGGATGTCGTTGTTGGCCAAGGCGGCGGGTTCTCTGCGAAGCGGGACGATTCCGCTCTTGGTGAAGGTGTATGTCACCCAGTCCGCTGTGCGGAGGGTGTCTATGCGCACTGGGGCGGCAGCACCGCCATCGCAGTTGTACAGTTCAAACTTCAGGTTCTTTGAGGAGAGTACGCTTACACGATAGACTTTTTCCTCTACGGGGTCGTCGCTCCAAAAGGGGACGATGTCGTAGAAGTGTCCCCGCATGGGGGGGACAAACCGTTCGTCGCTGCTGCTCTCGTCCCGGAGCAGGGCGTAGGTGAACCCTTTTCGATAGGTCGAGTATTCTACTTCGTCGCCGGGGTCGAGGTGTCCCACCTCGATCATTTTCTGACTGGCTCCCCAGTAGATGAGGCGGGCGGGAGCCACATAGTCGTAGGCCTCGGTTGAGAGCGTATCAACGCGGCCGCTGGCACGGCGGACGACAGCAGTGGTGAACTCAACGTAGGACGACAGGGGCTCATAGTCAACTTTCACACAGGAAAGGTCTCGGCAGCCGGCAAAGTCGTTGGCTCTGATTCTGCGATGGTTGACGACGTGGCTGAGCCCCGACTCTTCCATTCTCACAATGGTGCTGTCAAAGAAGATGGTTTTGTGCTGGGCTGTGGCTGGCAGCGCGAAAAACACTGCCGCTAAGGCGGTAATGATTGGTTTGTACGACATAGTTACAGTATGGTGATGTATGATATTCATTCTGCAAAGTTAGTACTATTTTTTGGATTAGCGAAGAGTGTGCTTTTTATTTTCAAAAAAAAGTGTACTTTTGCAAAAAAGATGACTGCTGATGAGGCTCCGATTTCTGCTGATTTGTATGCTGTTTTTGGCGTATGCACCCACCCCTCTCTGTGCCCAGAAACCCAGGATGGTGGTGAATTTGGAAACACATGATACTGTTTATATCAGCTCGTATGGCGACACTATCAATCCCAGCAGCCTCTACCGCCGCTTTATCCAGTGGCGAACCAACGCCCAGCTGAAAGGTTACGACTCTGCCTATGTGGCGTTTCCTGAGAACCACCCATGGCTTGTGAAGGTGTCCGCCTCCACTGGCGGACTCAGCCAGAGCATCGACCTCCCGACAATCTTTGAAGACGAGCCTTTCGATTTCTACTCCGTCTCTAACTCAGGCATCCGTTTGAAGCCTACGGTGGGCCTCTATTTTAGGGGGTGGGGACTTGCGGTGGGCCCCTCGCTGATTAGCAAATGGACAAGCATCGACCTCTCTATCGTGCAGCCTCGCTTCGGCTTGGCGTTGAAGTTTGACGCCCTCGGCTCTATCAAGAATAGGGTCATGCTTTATCAGGATGGCGAACTTGTGCGTGAGGATGTCCGTCGGCTTAATACCCAATTACCATCTTCAGACATAGGTGGTTTTATCCAGTCGAAACTGACTTCCCGCTTCTCTTTCCTCTCGGGAAGCGCCCACTACTCGTTTAACAGTCGCCACTATTCTGTCCCCGCCGCTTGGAAGCAGAGTATCTGGCAGACCAAGAGTGCCGGTGGGGTCATCGTGATGGCACGGTATAACTATTCGTTTAACACCTACAATTCGTCAAGCCTCGCCAATTATTTCTTGGCAGACACGTTCACGGTGAACATCCACAGCATCATGCTGGGCGCCGGGTACGGCTACAATTGGGTCTTTCACAACGGAAAGGTGATGTTCGGCGCGATGGTGATACCTATGCTCAATTGCGCGCTGCCCGCTAAACTCCGACTGACTCCTGTTGACTTCAGTCAGTTCGGACAAGATCCTATCAAACTGAGATCGTATGAGGAATTGTACGAGAGCAGCCGCAAAGAATTGAACGAAGCCTTTAGCCGTCCCTCCTTTTCTTGGGCAGCTCAGACCCGTCTGTCTCTCTTTTGGAATATTTCTGAGCGGTGGGTATTAGGTACTTTTGGCAACCTCAGTAACTACCACTACAAAAACAATACGCTAAAGCAGAACTGTTTCGACTGGTCTGTTTCGCTCTACTGCGGCTACCGATTCAATATCCACGTGGCGGCTCTATGGAAGAAGAAACGAAAGGCACCGCAGGAGTGTCTGAACTAAGCGTTTGACTCTTCCTCGCTCAGGCTGCCGCCCCGCATCAGGATGAGACGCGTCAGCAGCGTGAGGGCGAACCAGAAGAGGGCTATGTTGATTTGCTGGACAAGCAGCCCCCCAAAGAATGCCGTGACTGACATTATCATTGCTGCAGCCAGCATGAGGCACTGTACTGCCACCACCCATCGGTTGGACTTGCCGCCTCGTATGGCAAAATAGAGGAAGAGGGGAGAAGCCCACAGGATGTTCATGTTGACTTTGGTGCAGTAGTGGGAGGTGAAGAACCAGAGGAACACTACGACGACTGACACGATGAAGGCGGTGCTGAAGAGCGTCACGTCTAACCACCGAAGGCTGCTTCTCTTGCGTCGTGCTCTCAGCGAGAGGGCTAAGACGACTAAGAAGAGGGCAGCAAACACCAGTTCGGGGCGGACTTCATTGGCTTTGTGTTCGCGGGTCTCGGGTATGAGCAGTTGCGCGGGTTCGGTGAGCGGTTGGCGGGTGTCGCTGACGGTCATGGTGTCCATTATCATCATCATTTCTATGGGTGAGAACATGTATTCGTAGTTGGTGCAGCGATGGTCGCACCGAGCACCGAGCGTTATGTCCACAAGAAACCGCCACCAGAGCAGGTTGCCCTCGGTACTCTTGTATAGAATGTTTCTGTAGGAGAGGTTTGTGTCGCTTGCCGACTCTGTCCCAAGGGTACGGTGGCAAAGGGAATTGGCCACCATATCCCTTACCCGCGTGGCACAGTTGTCTCGGAAGAAGTCGTACTGGTAGTAACGATACTGCGGCAGAGCGTTGGTCTCAAGTGCGATGAACAGGTTGTTCAGCTCTTGGTTTGTGAGCTTTAGCCTCTGTTCAACCACGGCACGTCCTTCGTAGGTGTACTCCTCTTTGAACATACTGAAATCGTAGTTGCACAGTGAATAGTTCAGATTGCCTTTGGCAAAGGTCCAGTAGAAGTGCGGAATGTCAAAGTCGAAGGTTCCGTAATTGTAGGCAATGTCTATGCCTTGGGCTGGGTCGCAGACTCGCAGGGCACTGTGGCCGAAGGACGTGTAGAACTCGTCGCCCGGACCGCAGGTGAGTACGCTGGCAAAGGCCGAGTCGCCTATGTGCGGCACATGGGCCACTTCTTGGGCTTCAAGGCAGAAGGTACAGCAGATGAGCGTGATGAGGATTGTCTTTTTCATGCCAATTTGTGGTTTATGGATTAAAATATATAGTTTAGTCCCAGATTGATTCCGATGGGGAAGTCCTCTCCTGTGAGCGTTATGGCTTTGGCTATCTCGCCGCCAACGACGAAGTTCTGGTTCATTATCAGTTTCAGTCCCACCCCAGCCGACATATAGGGCTTGCTTGTTTGTATTGTGAGGCCGCGCTGTTTATACGCTTCGCGCTGTTCGTCTATGCGGTAGGGGGCTACGAAGCCTCCCATGTCGAAGAAAGGGTTCGTACTTATTGAGAAGTGTCGGCGTAGGAGGCTGAAGTCGAAGATTCGTATCCGCAGTTCGGTGTTCATCCAATAATATGAATTGCCTACGCAGCGACTGGCGGGCACCCCTCTGAGGGTGGTCATTCCGCCGAGACCTTCGCTCGAGGTCTGCTTCATCATGAGCACGTTGATGTTCTGTAGCAGATAGAAGGGCAGTTCGCCTGCCACTCGCCCTTGGAAGCAGATTTGGTTGGCCAGCACCCAGCGATCATTCCCAATCGGGTGGAACTGAGCCAATGTGGCATTGAGTTGAGCATAGTTGTATCGGTCGCGTTTTAGGTCCGCCGAGATTGTGGCAAACAACGTGGCATAGACTCCCTGCGAAGGAATGACGCTGTTTGGCTTTCGGGTGTCAAGAAACAGTCCGCCCCGCAGTTCTATGTGGTCGCCGCCTTGTATCTCATCTTGCCGCACCAGTCCCATGGCACAGTATTCAGCAAAGAGGCTCTGCCCCGGTTCGTCTGTCAAACTCCGCAACGGGGCATAGTGCCAGTAAGATGAACCGGCAATCCAGTAGAGGCCGTCTCGTATTGTCCCCTTCACGGTTAGGTCGATGTGGGCCAGCTTTCGTTTTATGAATTGATATGGTGATTCTGTCGGCAGATTATTGTGGTTGTCTTTGCCTATTATGTCCTGTCCACCGTTGAATCCGTGAAACGGTGTGTGGGGGTCGTCAAGGTATATGGCGGTTATGGTGGTCGAAATGTCATGCAGCGGAGACATCCCGTCGTATTGGAAGAAGCCGAGTGTCTGCCCTTTGGTGTAGCGTGACACTTCGGCGTTGAAGTAGTTCTTGTATCGTGGGTAGGTGCAGCCGTCGCCCCGGCCGAAGTTGAACACGTTGCCGTAAACACCGTAGTGGAGGCCGAGGTCGGTGTTGTAGCTGAGGCAGGGTAGCACTGCGTAACTCCAACCTTCGACGGTGTCGGTCTGTCCGAAGGCGTTGCCAATTAGCAGTGAGAAGCAAAGGAGTAGGGGGGAAGTCTTTCTTTTCATACAAATGAAGAGTGCAGCGGCAGGAATGTTCGACACACTCAGCCGGCTGCACTCAACGATAGGTCAAACAGGCGATAGCCTCGACTTTGTATTCATTGAAACCGCTGCCGCCCCTCGCTTGGCTAAGGATTGGCTCGGCAACGGCGGACGGCTACGCCAGTTCGTGTATGACGAGGCCGGAACGCAGCTTGGGTTCAAACCAAGTGGTCTTGGGAGGCATGATATTGCCGGTGTCGGCAATGTCGATTATCTGCTGCATACTGACGGGATAGAGGGCGAAGGCCACCTTCATCTCACCACTATCAACGCGGCGTTTCAGCTCGCCTAAGCCGCGGATGCCGCCAACGAAGTCAATCCGCTTGTCGGTGCGGAGGTCCTTGATGCCGAGGATGGCGTCGAGGACGTGGTCGGAGAGAATCTTCACATCCAGCACGCCGATGGGGTCGTTGTCGTCATACTTGCCGTCCTTGGCAGTCATCTTGTACCAGTGGCCGTCAAGATACATGCTGTGTTCGTGCAGCTTGCTGGGGGTATAGATGGCGGTGCCCATGTCTTCCACCACGTAGGCATCGTTCAGTGCGTTGAGGAACTGCTCTTTGCTGAGGCCGTTGAGGTCTTTGACCACGCGGTTGTAGTCGATGACGTTCAGCTGGTTGTCGGGGAAGATGACGGTCATGAAGTAGTTGTACTCTTCCTTGCCGGTATGGAGAGGGTTGTGTTCCTTCTTTTCCTGTCCCACAAGGGCGGCGGCGGCACTGCGATGGTGACCGTCGGCAATGTACATGGCGGGCACTTGCTTGTCAAAGATTTCCACAAGTTCGTCAATGAGCTTGCGGTCGTCTATGACCCAGAAGCGGTGACCGAAGCCGTCTTCTTTGGCCACGAAGTCGTAGATGGGCTTGTTGGCGGTGACGGAGGCGACGATTTCGTCAATGCGCCTGATGGCGGGATAGGCGAAGAAAACGGGCTCGACGTTGGCGTTGGTGATGCGGACGTGGCGCATACGGTCCTCTTCTTTGTCCTTGCGGGTCAGCTCGTGTTTCTTGATGACTTTGTTGATATAGTCCTCGCTGTAGGCACAGGCCACGATGCCGTACTGCCACTTGGCGTCGGCCTCGGCGGGATTCATGCTCTGGGCGTAGATGTAGAGCTTCTCTTCCTGGTCCTGCACCAGCCAGCCGTAGTCCTTGAAGGCGTTGTAGTTCTTCACCACCTGCAGATACACCTCGGGGTCGGTGTCTTTGATGCCGGGTTCGAGGTCGATTTCGGCCTTGGTGACATGGAGAAGGCTGTAGGGGTTGCCTTCACACTCTTTGCGAGCTTCCTCGCTGTCGAGAACGTCGTAGGGACGGGAGGCCAGTTTCTCCACAATGTCCACTGGGGGACGGAATCCCTTGAAGGGTTTGATAATTGACATAATTGTTAGTTTTTATTTGTGTTGGATATAATAGTTTCTATCGCTAAACGAGACCAACAGGCCATGATGGCGGCTGCGGGACAATACACATTGTGTTGGACTATTGGTATCATGGACAAGTCTCATCTCTTCGCGTAAAGGTCCTTCTGCCTTAGCTTATTGAGCATTTCTCCGTCAAGGATGTCTGTATCCCAAAGTTGGGCGGACTCCTCGTCACGTCTGCTTTGGAAGTGACGAATCAGCACGTCTCTGATTTCCAATGCACAACTCTCGCTCTTTTCACATGAGAAGAGTTTGAGTAAATGTGGTTGCCTGAACGTGATTTGCGTTGTGCCCAACATGCCGTTCCCAATTATTATCCGACTGCAAAGATACGATTTTTTCTGCACATAGACACTTTTTTTGTTGAATGCAGTTTCTGACGTGCTTGTGTCGGGCAGGTTGACCAGCTTGAACTGGGGCACTCGCTGCAGTATAGCCAGCGTTCCCGGTTGGTGTGTGTCTCAATTAATAGAAAAAGGGCTTGCACCAAAACAGTGCAAGCCCTTTTCTGTGTTTAGTTTAGTTATACCGCTATCCCTGTCCTCATTACATCGTCGAATAATGGAGAGGGCTGGTCTTTGGAAATCAGTACTGGTTCGATGAGCAGACTCACGGCATCAACGTCTCGCCACAGGGCTTTTGACAACTCCAGCTTCTTGCCGTCACAAGACCTCACCACAACAGCCACGTCAATATCGCTGTCGCTGTTGGCCTTGCCTTTGGTGTAGGAGCCATACAGCAGCACCTTCGGCTCTTCTGTGAAATGCCGGGCGATAACGCTCTTGTATCGGCGGACGAGGTTTATCGCTTCGTCGAGGCTGAGAGTCGTTCTTTTATCCATGACTGCAATAGTCTTGTTTGGTCAATGATACTTCGGCAGGTGCTGTCGTCAAGATTGCGAGCGAGGGCATCTTTGCTTTCGGGATAGCGAGCCTCTATGTTGTAGGTTGCTACCATGTTCAGAAAGTCTCTCTGAGAGTCACTCAATTTCTCATACAGTCCGCATCCGGCGGCGAGTCGCTTGTGGTTGTGGATGTATGGCGGCTCACTTTCCTGCGTGGCACTCCAGTATGCTTTCAGTGTTTTTTCAATGACTTGATGACACATGAACGCTACATACAGCCAACGCCCCGTGGTGTGCATTGCCTCGGCTGTTTCAAGGTCGTAGTCGGCAATACTGAGCCAATAATCCACTCTCTCGGCGGCGGTCATGGCTGAGTTTTATCCTTCGTAGAAGGGCATCTTGACGGTGACGGCCTTGACGAGTTTCTCGCGAATCTTGATGTAGATTTCGGTGCCGACTTTGCCGTAGGCGGCCTGGACAAGGGCTGTGCCGATGTTCTTGCCGGTGCTGGGACTGGGACTGCCGCTGCGCACTTCGCCAATGACGTTGCCTTCGGCATCGCACACCTGATAGCCGTTGCGGGCAATGCCGCGGTCCACCATCTCGAAGCCTGCTATCTTGCGCTTCACGCCGGCGGCTTTCTGAGCAAGCAGGAGGCTCTTGTTGATAAAGTTGTTGTTCTCGGCTTTCAACTTGGTTATCCACGCCAACGGGGCCTCGAGGGGACTGATGGTGTCGTCCATTTCGTGGCCGTAGAGGCAGAAGCCCTTCTCAAGGCGAAGGGTGTCGCGGCAGCCCAAACCGGCGGGCATGATGCCGTATTCCTTGCCGGCCTCAAAGACGGCGTCCCAGACTTCCTTGGCCTTGGCGGCGGGGATGTATATTTCGCATCCGCCGGCTCCGGTGTAGCCCGTGGTGGAGAGTATGACGTTGTCTATGCCGGCGAAGGTGAGGATTTGGAAGGTGTAGTACTCCATATCCACGATGTTGTTTTTCGTCAGCTTCTGCATGGCTTTGAGGGCGTTGGGTCCCTGTACGGCCAGCTGGGCCCACTGCTCGCTCTCGTTTACGAAGTCAACTCCGGGGGTCATGCCCATCTTGTCGGCTATCTGGCTCATCCATGCCCAGTCTTTGTCGATGTTGGCGGCATTGGGCACCATGAAGTACTCGTCGTCTTTCACGCGATAGACCAGCATATCGTCCACTATGCCGCCCTGTCCGTTGGGAAGGCAGGTGTACTGCACCTTGCCGTCGGTCAGCGCCTCAACGTCGTTGACTGTGCAATATTGCATAAACTGCTTGGCTATGGGACCTTTGGCGCGGAACTCGCCCATGTGGCTGACATCGAACACGCCCACGTTGTTGCGGACATTGTTGTGCTCTTCAACGAGACCCACATATTGGATTGGCATATTGTAGCCGGCAAACTCGGCCATCTTTGCTCCCAGTGCGATGTGGAGGTCTGTATAAGGTGTGGTTTTCATTTGATAATTATTTAGTTGTTAATAAATTGATTATTCTTGGTCTTCACCTTTCGGCTCACAAAGATACGCTTTTTTTTTCAATTAGCGTCCTCTCTGCCTCAAAAAAGTCACTCCGCTGCCCACCCCCGTTTCGATGAAACCTCTGCAGCGACGGGGTAAGGTGGCGGTCAAAAGCAGTATATGCGTTTTCTCTTGTTCGTGGTGCTTCTGCGGATTGTGTCATGCGACTGTGTGATAGTTGGCCATTTGACATCATTCGTTCAGGTGACTGTTTGTTGCCGCACTGCAAGGAGAAGGCGTGAGGGCCTTTGGGACGGCTGAGCTCTTTTGGGTGGTAGAGGAACCGACGATGGTCTGTCACGCCTTCTTGTCAGTCGGTTGGCGCAGCAGTTGCTGCACGCGGGGGCTATGGTACGAAGACTTTTGCGGGGCGGTCGCGGCCGACGCGGACGAGGTATATGCCGCGTCCGGGGAGGCGGAAATCGACTCGCTCTGCGTGCTGGCTGCTTGTCTGCCCTATGCGGCGGCCCATGAGGTCGAGTACTTCGATGGGCTGCCCTTCGGCGCCAGCCACCGAGAGTCGGCCTGTCTCGGTCATCACTACGAAGCCTCTATCGGGGGTGGCTTCTGCAATCCCGACCAGACTCTTGAAGTAGGCGATGAAGAGCGTGTCGGTCATGAGCCGCACGGCGCGCGGGTTTTGGGTGTTGTTGTCGTTCCAGCGTTCAAATTCGCTGCCAGTGTGGGGGAAGGCGTAAATGGTGACGGTGTCGTTGGGGTCATACACTCCGCCACCCTGCACGTGGCCCAGTTGCTCGTCGTTGGAGACGAGGCAGAGGTGGATTCTCCCCTGAAGGTCGGGACAGCCGACGAAGCGGATGTTGGTACGGCGGTTGGAACGGTCTTTGCTGCCCACCACGGAGTCTTGTTCGGGACCGGGGTTGCGGTCGTTGCTGTAGAAGGAGACGGACATATAGTTGGCGGACTCCATGCAGCAAAACCGCTCGCCGGGGCGGCTCATTGTGCCGGAGTTGTCGTCAATGGCCACTACAAGGTTGTCTATGCCGTTGTAGTAGAATGTGGAGTCAAAGACCACCTCGTTCCATCCCTCGGTGAAGTGGAAGGGACCGGTATAGACCAGTTTTAGGAAACGTCCCGGAAGGACGGAGTCGGGGTGGGGGAAGCTCTGTTTCTCGGTGTTGGCGAGGTATATTTTTATGCTGTCCTTGCTTAGGGGCGTGGTGTGGGCGTACTGGAGGCTGAGGGTGCTGATGGTCATGGCGCCGCCCAGTTCGTCGGCAGTGAAGAGCTGCTGGGAGTAGTTGTATTTGTTTTGGCTCACAAAGGGAATCCCGGTCACTTTGAGGTCGGTACGCTCGCCTATGCCTACGGTGACCGAGTTGTTGCAGAGCTCGGTGTGGAGCGAGGCGGTGGCGGAGAGAACGCTGCTGTCGGCAAAGGCGCCGTCGCCGTTGTCGCCGTAGAGGGAACGGACGTTCCACTCATAGACTGTGTTGGGTTCGAGGCCGGCGATGGTTATGCTGCGGCTCCGCGACAGGCGGTAGGTGAAGGATTCGTCGCTCCCCTGCCGGCGGTAGGCCACGCGGTATGCGTTGCCTTGTCCTAACCAGGAGAGGTTTGCCGACACAGAGGTTACGCTCGAATGGGTCAGGTCAACGGGTGCGGTGGCGTGGGTGAAGTTGAAGGTGAGTGTGTTGCCGTTGCGCCTTATGCTTGTGATGGCGAAGGTGAGGTCTCGGCTGTTGTCGCTGAGGTAGGGGTGGGGATTGGATCCTGGGGAGAACTCAGTGCGGTTGGTGTTCTGCGAGAAGGCGGCCTGCCCGATGGATCCATTCTCGGTGTTGCTGGCCGATCCCGGGCGGAACAGCCACACTTCGTCTAAGTAATCCTCGCCATCGTAGCCGGCGTTGCCGCCGAAGCGTGTGTCAATGCGCCACACGAGAAGGCCGGAGCTGGGTAGTGCGGTCTCGAATGTCTCGGAGTTGTCACGGTATTCGAGTACATAGAACTGGTCGGGGTCGGACGAGGGCACCTTGTAGCAGTAGTGCTGGTCGGCTGCATGGCTGCTGTCGCCTATGGAGTAGAGGGTGTAGGATCCGGCGGAACGGATTGTGGGAATGCTGTCTATCCAGTTGCCGTATTGGTATTTCATATAGGCGCTCATGTGCTGGGGTGGGTTGCCGTTGGAGTGCATGAGGTCCCAACTGCCTGCGGGGGTGATGTCGGTGGCCTCGTAGTAGTGGTAGAGGTCGGGGGCGCCTAATGAGTGGAACATCTCGTGGCAAAAGGTGCTGGTGCCAAAGTAGTCGCCGCCGCCCTCTAAGGCAAAGTTGAAGGTGTTCACCATCTTGCCGTTGATATACACCTCGCGGCCGTAGAGGTTCCATTTGTGGGGCCAGAGCAGGTCGCTCCACCCCGTGGGGCCGCCCTTCACCACGAAGTTGACGTTGTCTATCGTCCCGTCGCCGTCGTTGTCTAACACCACGCTTGCCGGCACGGGGTAGTTGTTGTTCACGTAGTCCACGGCCTCTTGCAGCAGGTCGAACTCGCGCTGGGTGCGCTGGCTTGAGCCGGAGTAGCCCTGTGGGTTGCTGCCGCTTTGGGGCATATAATAGCATCTCGGGTGGGATGACTGGTAGGATCGTATGTGGTCGCCGTCGGGTGTGGGGGCATAGTGGGTGCGCACGTGCAGCTGGTTGTAGGATGCGTGTTTGAAGTAGTTATAGACTGAGTTCGATTGGCCTGTGGTGCTGTCGGAGAACATATTCTCCATCGAGGTCACAGTCCGGCTGTATGCCGTGTCATCGGCAAAGCGAATGAAGATGACCAGGTTGCAGTAGTCGCCCCGATTGCGAGTGCCGCTCTTGGTCTCTGCACGACGGTACTGTTCGGGAACCTCCCATGCCTTGTGGCGTTCCTGCCACTGCTGGCGGGTGATTTTGAGGTTGGGCGTCAGGCCGAGGTCTGCCGGGTCGGCTGTGCCAAAGCGGTGGACGGAGGGCTGGATGCCCCCGTCGGCGGCGGGTTCGGCATAGACCCAATAGCCGTCGCGGTCGGTCACGATGGTGAATCCCTGTCCGTCGTGGTAGCGGTGGTAGTATTCGTCGCCGGTGACGAAGAAGCGGACGGTGTCCCCGTTGGGCTGTATCATCAGCACGGGCATTTTCTTCACATACACCGCCTCGGCGCTGAACGACCAAGCCGTCAGCAGCAGGAAGAGGAGGAACTTT
>DCJB01000004.1 GCA_002317325.1 Bacteroidales bacterium UBA1711 | reverse complement strand
GCCCGCAACACGGTCCGCGACCTCAAGGGGGTGATGCTCGGGAACGGCCTTCCCAAGCAGATTACCATCACGGGCTGGTCGTCGCCCGAAGGTGAGGAAAGCGCCAACGTGGGAGTCTCCAAGAACCGTGCCGACGTGGCCACCGCCGAGTTGAGAAAGATTCTTGACGAAGTGCTCGTGGTCATGGCCAAACGCGCCAAAGTGAAACCCCAAGACCTAGAATACTTTAAGCACAACGAACTCAAGAAGATGGTCATCACCACCCGTGCCGCCGGCGAGGACTGGGTGCATTTTGTGGTGATGGTGGAAGAAAGCGGCATTCAGGACAAGCACGCCATCGTCAATGTGGTGGAGACCCAGCAGAACTTAGTCAAGCGGGAGCAGATGGTCAAGAACTACTCCGACACCTATCCCCAACTGGAAGAAGACATCTTCCCCAGCCTCCGCCGCGCCCAGATTGCCCTCTACTACTCCGAAGCCCGCAAGACCGACGTTGAACTGGCCAAACAGGCCACTCTCAACCCCTCCAAACTCTCTTTTGACGAACTCATGTATGCTGCTTACATCAACTACAACTTCGACACCAAGATGAAGTACTATAAATGGGCCACCGAAAACCACAGCGCCGAGTGGGGCGCATGGAACAACGCCGGCGCCATAGCCTTCTACCTCGGCAACTACAGCGAGAGCGAACGCTTCCTCAAGGTGGCCCGCGACCTCAACCCCCACAACCCTGACGTGTTGAACAACACAGGCCTCCTCTGCTTGGCACAAAAGGACTACACCTTGGCCAAGTACTATTTTGAAGAGGCCGTCCGGCAAGGCAGTTCCGACGCAGTGGCCAACCTCTCCATCCTCAGCCTCAAGCGCGGCAACTACGAAGATGCCGAGAAGTCGCTCAAAAGCACCGCCTGCAGCTACAACCTCGCCTTCGCCCAGCTGATGAACGACGAGACCGACGCCTGCATACGCACGCTCAACTGCTGTCTCGACCAAACCGCCGAAGTCAACTACCTCCGCGCCATTGCCTACGCCCGCCTCAACGACCACGAGAACTGCATGAAGAACCTTCAGGCCTCAGTTGACATGAACTACGACTATAAACGCAAGGCCGCCATCGACACCGAGTTCCGCCAGTACTGGGACGACGAGGACTTCAAACTGGTCATCAAACTCTATTGAACAAAATGTGAATTGACAGGCACTTTCTGCCCGTGGGAGGCCCTCCCCTTTGTTCAGAAACTGTCCCCCGGCTTCAATAACGCGATATTACAGCAGCAAAGGATGTAGGAATTTAACCCATTCCTGCATCCTTTTTTGAATGACATGAAAAAGCAAATCCCCAATATCATCACCCTCTGCAACCTGGCTTGCGGCATAATGGCCTCCTACTGTGCCGTGGCCGACAGCGAGCACCTGCACTATGCCGCATACTTCATCCTGCTCGGCATTTTCTTCGACTTCTTCGACGGACTCGCAGCCCGGCTGCTGGGCGTTGCCTCGGAAATGGGAAAAGAACTCGACTCACTCGCCGATGTGGTGACATCCGGCGTGGCTCCCGGGTTCATACTCTACTCCATACTATCCAGCGGCTGCTGCCGCTGGATTGCCTTTGCGGCGCTGGCCACCCCCGTGCTGGCCGCCTACCGCTTAGCCAAGTTCAACCTCGACGAAAGGCAGCACCACGGTGCTTTCTTGGGACTGCCCGCCCCAGCCAACGCGCTCATCTGGGTCGGTCTCGCATTCACGTGGGCTTGCTCGCCCGTGCAGGACTCATCGCGGCTTTTTGGAAACGCCGGACTGGTCTGCATTGCCACCATTTCGATAATCACGGCTATCCTGATGGTTACAGAAATTCCCATGTTCTCGCTCAAGTTCAACTTCAAAGACCTCTCTTGGAAGAGCAACTGGGTGCGATACCTCTTCCTGGCTGGCTGCACATGGTTCTTCTTCACCCCACTCCTCCACTGCGGCGTGTCGTTCTGCATCCTGTGGTACATCCTCCTTTCGTTGCTCACCCAAAAGAAAACCACCGCCCATGAATAACCCAAAAACCATAGCCATAGCCGACTACGACTACCCGCTGCCCGAAGAACGCATAGCCAAGTTCCCCATCGAGCAGCGCGACCGCTCCAAGCTGCTGGTCTGCTGCGGCGACGAAATAAGCGAGACCCAATTCTTCCACCTGCCCGACCTGCTGCCTGCCAACAGCCTGCTGCTCTTCAACGACACCAAGGTCATCCACGCCCGCCTCTTCTTCCAGAAGACCACTGGCTCCACCATCGAAATCTTCTGCCTCGAACCCTTCGGAATGCCCGTTGCCCAGTCCTTCGAGCAGCGGGAGTCCTGCACGTGGACTTGCTTCATAGGCAACAACCGCAAGTGGAAGGGCGACCCCCTCACCCGCACGCTCCACCTCGGCGGCCGCTCTGTCATCCTCACCGCCGCCCGCGGCGAAGCCGTGGGCAACGCCTGGCGGGTGGAGTTCGCCTGGGACGGCGGAGCCAGTTTTGCCGAAATCATCGACCAAGCGGGCGTCATTCCCCTGCCGCCCTACCTCAACCGCGAGGCGGTGCAAAGCGACAACGAGCGCTACCAAACCGTCTATGCCCTCCACCAGGGCTCCGTGGCCGCCCCCACAGCGGGGCTGCATTTCACCCCCGAGGTATTCGAGAACCTCCGAAGCCGCGGCATCGCCACCGACTTTATCACCCTGCACGTAGGAGCCGGCACCTTCAAGCCCGTAAGCACCCCCACCATCGGCGGGCATGAAATGCACGTCGAGCGAATTGAGATTTCGCGATCCAACATCGAGTGCCTCCTCAGCCTTCTCGACCACACCATCATCCCCGTCGGCACCACCACCGTCCGCACCATCGAGTCAGTCTATTGGTTCGGCGTAAAGCTGTCGCAGAATCCCGCCCTCGAATCCATGCACGTCCTCCAATGGGACCCCTACGAGCTTGACACCGCGGCCCTGCCCGCCGCCGAAGCATTCCGCTTGGTGCTGGAGTGGATGGACCGACGCGGCACAGACCACCTCTTCGGCGACACGCAACTGCTCATCGCCCCCGGCTACCGCTACCGGGTCATCGACGGCCTCGTCACCAACTTCCACCAACCCAAGAGCACCCTCCTGCTCCTGGTGTCGGCCCTCATAGGGGAGCAGTGGCGCGCGTGCTACCGCTACGCCCTCGACCACGGTTTCCGATTTCTCAGCTACGGCGACAGCTGCCTCTTCCTCCGCCCCCGCAGCCGCGGCTGACCTCTCACCGCCGCAACCCATGAGGTTCCGCCTCCTCAGCGAGCTGCTCCGGCTCATCTACCCGCCCTTCTGCGTGCACTGCGACGACCTGCTGGTGGGCGACGAGCGGCACCTCTGCACCGTGTGCGCCTCCCAAATAGCCTGGGCCACCCCCGGCACCAATCCGGGCAACCTCCTCGAAAGCCGCCTGGCGGGCCGCATACCCTTTGAGGCGGCCGCCGTGCTCATGATCTTCCGCCAAAAGA